>NZ_JADJSO010000072.1:0-43149 GCF_016711665.1 Candidatus Villigracilis saccharophilus | reverse complement strand
CGCAGGACGGAACCCACATTAAACAACGGCGCGGTGATGACACCTGTGTGTCTCACTTCTCTTATATACAGGATGCAATTTAGGCCGCGACAGGATATGAATATTCGGCACGTGAATCCCACCCGCAAGGCGCACAGGATTGCCTGTGAGTCTGGAAAATGTTGGGAGTGGGGGTTGGCTGCCTCAAGGCGCCATGCAACGGATACTGTTTTGCGGATGCTTGCGAGCGGCGACCATGTTATCGCAGAGCATGACCAGTCGTATGCGATGGGACGTTTCGTTTATTTGACAAAGTGTTGCGTCGCTTCGGTCTGGACTTCACGTTTGCCGACACAACCGACCAGAAGAATCTCGCCAGAAGCGTTAAAACCGTCCACAAGAAGATCGACCATGGCTGGTGGAACACCCTACAGTCCCCACTGGCCGTAACAGATATCCGGCTGTCGCTTAGATAGTGACGCATCCCAACCAGCCGTGTTGGTTGTGAATAACTTCCTTTTGCAACTTCCTCCTCTTCAACGTCCGCTGGAACTGGGCGCGGATCTGGTGCTCCACTCGATGATGACCAAATATCTCGGCGGACGGCATTCCCGGATGTGGTCGGCGGCGCAATCAATAGGAAGGATAAAGAGCTGGGCGAGAAGCTGGCTTATTTACAAAATACCGTTGGTGCAGTGATTGGCCCAATGGATTCATTTCTTGTGCTGCGTGGAATTTCAAGACTTTACCCATCGCATGGATCGTCACGCGCAAAATGCTGAAAGAGATCGTGGCGTTTCTGGAGAAGCAGAAAAATGTCAAACGGCTGATATACCCATTTCATGAGAGCCATCCACAGGTCCAGATCGCGAAGCGCCAAATGCTGAATGGCGATGAATGATCTCGTTCGTGATGAATGGCGGAAGGACGAAGCTGCCGGTGGCGGGATCCACAAAATATTTACGCTGGCAGAGAATCACTGGGAGGAGTCGGATCATTGATCGAAGTCCCCGCAGCGATGACGCATTTATCGGTGGTCGGCTCGCATTGGAAGTTGACCCCGGGAGTGGTACGCTTATCCGTTGGAATTGAAAATGTTGACGATCTGCTTGCAGATCTTGAACAGGCGCTAAAATAAAAAGGCCTCCCGATTGGGAGGCCCTCTTTAGAATAACATTGCGCATGGATCGCGACCAGTGTAACATCATCATCCTGTTGAAACCATCCTGATACTCTATCAGGGTTTCAAGCAAATGGTCGCAGGCCTTCTGCGCGTTACACCGGAAAGCCCGCTTAATGTTTTTTGATGCGCTCCAAACCTCAAACGGTTCGCCATGTGATCGCGGGCAATCGGTGAGGCCATCTGTGAACAAAAGAAATGTGGAGCTGGAGGCAGGTAATCATGCGTTCATCGAGCGAGATCTTTTCCCACAGCCCAAGCGCCATGCCCGAGCTATGCGGATACGCTCCACGGTTCCATCAGGATGCAGGATCAATGGCGGTTCATGCCCTGCGCGCATAACTGAATACACGCGTTTTTAAATCGAGGATGCCGCAGCACTGCGACAACTGCGTGATTTTTTGCAAGCGAAGTAATATGACGATTGACCACATGCATCACTTCGCCGCGGTCGTACCCTATCCGCTTCCGCCATGATCAAGGCATGCGCGCGCCATGAAGATCGCGGATGGCACGCCTTTATCGGCTACATCGCGGATCAAGACCCCAATTGATCCTCTTTGAGAACAAATACATCCTAAGGATCGCCTCCCACCTGACGGGCAGGCAGGATGCGCGCGCCAAATTCGAAGTCAACCGTTTTGGGCAATTCGTCGGCAGGATGTGAATTGAATATCAGCGGCAACTTGTAATTCACGCTCGAGACGCCCTCCTTCGATCAACCGCGCTGTGCTGCTTTCAATTCATCATAACGCATTTTAAGCTGCTTATTCTTTTCCGACAGGTCATGAAAAGTCTGCGTATTGGTGGCATCCAGGCGCTGACTCAATACACGCACCATGGACGCGGAAAGTTCAGGGGTGTTTACGAGTCAAATCCAAAAACTGGGGTGGCTTAGAGATAATAAAGAGGCTTTCCCGCGCGCGCACCGTCGCAGTGCGATGCCCGCCAGGCATGATCAAGCTCATCTCACCGAAGTGCTCACCCTCACGCACAACATTCAATTGGAGTTCCTCCGACTGCCCAGCGCCCAAAAGGACTTCCAGTTCACCCGACAGAATGATATAAAAATCATCGCCAGGATCGCCCTCGCTAAAAAGGATCTCGCGATCCTGCAATTCCTTCACACTCAACACAGAAAGAATACGATCCAACTCATTCTCAGGGAGATCGGCAAATAATGGAATTCTTTTGAGCAGATTCGTGGTCATATTAATTCTACCTTTGGGTCAGATCCATTATTTCTTTTCCGGCCAATTTATCCTGAATGCGCTGTACCACCAAATCCAAGTGGCCGGGGTGATGTACGAAATCAAGATCGTCCGTCTGAATGGTCAACACGGGGCAAAGATCAAATTCTCCAAGCCATTCATTATAAAAAGAATCAAGCAGAGCCAGATAGTCGAGGGTAATACCAGTTTCCATGTTCCGGGCGCGTCTGCGGATACGATCCATCAATGTCGGAACAGGGGCTTTTAAGTATATTAAACAAGTCAGGGCGCGGCAATCCATTCACAACCACTTCGAACAAGCGTCGATAGGCGAGATAATCCCGTTCACCTAAATTCCCCATGTGGTGCAAGGCGCGCGCAAAAATGTGGGCATCTTCATAAATGCTTCTATCAAGAATGGCTGAACGAGCATCCCGCGCGGCTTCGAGATATTGATCTGCGCGATGACCGAGAAAAAAAACCTGTAAATGAAAAGCCCAGGCATGCATGTCGCCATAAAAATCTGAAAGATATGGGTTATCCGCCACGGATTCGTAACCAGTCCACCAACCCAGGCGCGCGCCAATTCGTTCGGTGAGGGTGGTTTTTCCCGCACCAATATTTCCAGCCACTAAAACCAAATGCTTTGCCATAATGGCTGGTATTTTATCATGGGAGATTGCAAGTATAATAATCTGAACAAAATAGACCCATAAAGGAATAAGGGAATTGTACTTTTAGTATTCACTATGAAAAAACACAAATTATTTATCTTGATATTGACCCTTGGCTTTCTGCTTTTATCCTGCGGAAGCAATAATTCGGAACAGGCTGATTTGCTTTTAGATACGGATGCGATCCGGACCGAAGCGGTCGCCACATACGCCTCGTCCCTAACCAAGACGCTGGTCCCCGTTCCAACTACATCCCCCACCCCAAAGATCATTGAGCCGAGCCTCACGCCCCAAGAAATCACAGTCACCCTCGAAACGCCCGCAACAGCAAATCCCTGCTATAACCTGCTTTACATTGAAGATGTAACAATACCGGATGGAACACAAATGAAAGCAGGTGAAGCCTTTACCAAGACCTGGCTCGTCCAAAATGTCGGCGGATGTGCCTGGCGAGCAGGGTTTACGTTTAACCATTATGGCGGGGATGGCATGCGCGGAGGTACTGTGACCCTCACGGATGCCATCCCGACAGGCGCAAAACGCGAAATATCTGTGCAATTGGTTGTCCCCAGCGGTCAAACGGGCATCATCGAAAGCGCGTGGCGTATGGCTGATGAAAACGGAATTTTCTTTGGCGATACACTATCGATCAAGATCGTGGTCGGAGATGTCACCGCACCTACCTCAACCAGCACACCATAAAAAAGTCAAAGTGCTATAATAAAATTAGAGTTCAAAAGGAGTTAACCATGGCTACCAAGAAGACCGAAAATGAAAAGAAATTCAAACGCGAGATCCCCGAAGAAGCCCGCGAGCATTACAAGAAAGCGCGCCAGGAAATGAGCGAAGCCATCAAAGGCTTGTTACCCGAAGGCTTTTTGGAACATCGCCGCGCTGCGCGCAAAGAAATGATGCTCGCTGTCCGCAGCATGCTCGATAAAGCAATTGAAAAACTGGAAGAAAAAGCGTAATACCAGCATAATGTCATTCCGAGGGAGCGAAGCGAAGCAACTGAAGCAACCCCCATACATGGGATTGCTTCGTCGGGAAGAGTACCCTCTCCTCGTCACACTTGCACCAGCATGCAAGTGCAGGTGTGACATTTTTATTTAATTCCTGCTTCTTCCCCCAAATATCACCCATAACAAAGTCGCGCCTGCGGCCCCGAGCAAACCTCCCCCAAATTGAGCGTTCCCATTATTTAACAATATTACCCCGCTCAGCAGGAACGCGGCGAATATAACTCCACCTGTTAGACGATCTACAGAACGGCTGATAGTGCGGACTTCACGCGCCACCTGCGGAGATTGAACCACCAGCCCGCCAGATTCCATTTGTGAAAGCAATCGACTGGCTTGAGAAGGCAAGGCGATAAAAGCCTGCACCACATCACCCACCTGCTTAAGAATATTATCCAAATTAAACGCGGAAGAAGTTTCTTCTTTCACAAGTTTGCTCGCATACGGCGAAAGCTGCTCCCATAAATTGAAATTCGGATCGAGCCCCGTACACATACCTGAAAGGATCGCCACCGTACGAACCAGCATCAGCAGGTCATTTGGCACCTGAAAAGGCGTATCCACCATCACATCTCGAACTTTATGGCCAATGTCCCTGACCTCATTTGGACGGACATTACGCAGCTCGCTCATGGACATACCCCAGAAGCGGTCAAAGACGGCTGAGGATGCCTGTTCCAAAGCCTGCGTATCCGCGCCTGGTAATAAAAATCCCAATTCTTTATAAGACTTGATCAAACGCGCTGCGTCACGCGTGCCAATCGCCACGACCGTCTCGCGCAAGCCCTTGCGAAGATTCTCAGGCACACGCCCCACCATGCCAAAGTCTACAAAGGTCAATTGCCAGCGGACAGATTTGCGTTTACTTCCTTTCGTGCGCGGTAATGGCGTGATAAATAAATTGCCAGGGTGCGGGTCAGCGTGAAAAAATCCGTCCTCAAATATTTGTTCGAGATAAGCGTCCAATAACTTGCGCGCAACCTCGCCGCGGTCAATACCGGCAGCAGTGATGGCATCATATTCCGTGATCTTGATCGAGAATACATCTTCAAGGGTCAATACCCGCAAAGCGGATAAATTTCTGACCACACGCGGCACGTTCACGAATTTATCATCGCTGAAATTCTCGAAAAATGTTTCAGCATTTTGCGCTTCTTTTTGATAATCAATTTCTTCGTACACCGTGGCGGAAAACTCTCGCAGCAATGCGGGCACATCAGCATGTTCGCGCACGGGACGGTAACGCATCAGCCACCCGCCCACCCGCTGTAACGCAGACAGGTCAACGGTCACGATGGAAGCGATGCTTGGGCGCTGAACTTTTACGACGACGTTAACAAAATCCGCATCTTCACTGCCCTTCAATCTGGCTCTATGTACCTGTCCGAGTGATGCAGCGGCCAGCGGAGTCTCGTCAAACCATTCGAATTTTTCAATCAGCGGCGCACCCAATTCATGCTCGGCAAGCTGGCGGATGTCCTCAAAAGTTTCCGCAGGAACTTCATCCTGCAGATCGGCGAGGGTGTCTGTGATCTCGGGCGGAAGCACATCAAGGCGCGAGGAAAGGAATTGCCCAACCTTGATCATTACGCCGCCCATACGCAATGCCAACGCGCGAAAACGCATGGCTTCACGGCGAAATCTTTCCGGGCGCGTACGTTTGGCAAGCTGGCGAAAGCCGCTTTTACGCAGGATCAACTCCCAATAAATAAAACGTGCGATCATGCCGGCAAAAAATGTAAGGATTCGGAAGTAGCGTCCACGATAGGAAGGTTGCTTCATTCAATCTCCAAAAATGTGATGTTCGGATTGTAACACTGGCAGGCAAACAAAAAAGGCACCCGATATCGGATGCCTTTTGTAGTCCTGATAAATTTATATCCCCGCGTTACTTAGAATGGAAAACAAACTGGACAGAGCGGTAGTGAGGTCCGGGTGAGTGACCTCAAAATGTTCAATTGAGGATTCGATGCGATCCATCATTGAAGGTGCGGGCTGCTTTGATTCAGCACGTTCCAATAGTTCGCGAATATCTGCCGAGAGCTCACGCAGAAGCGCCTGGCCTTTTTCATCGTCCGCCTGAATTCCTTCGATCTCCTGATTTAATTTCTCGAGTAGTGTGTCAATTTCCTGGTTATCCATGGGATGCCTCTCTTTGATTTGAAGGAATATGTGTTATCTATCCATATTTTACAACTTTTTACGTTCTCCGACGCGCGTCATTGTAATATCTCGCGATCAGCCTGCTCAATTTCTTCATAGACCCGTTTCACGTCAGCCTTCATCTCGGATGATACACCAGCGGTTATGGAAATAAATTTAACAAGATCGCGCGCCTGGCGCAAGGTATCTTTCACATTCGCAATATAAGAAAAATCATTGCGACCACTTTCAGGCGGGGCGGGCAGTTCACGCGCCTTTTGAATTAATACACGCGCGCGGGTGATGCGTTCAGCGGCTGGAATTAGTTTTGCCATGCTTGCTCCTTTGTGATGAAGGCTATTTTCGCTGAGAGATGCAATTCTTACAAGGGATATTGGCGAACTGGGCTTTTTCAGATTCTTAATCTAACCTAAGAAAATGAAAATACGATGTACGTAGGCAGTTTGTACGGGTATCGTATGCTATTATCATTTGTACTGCTGATAGAATGAAAGCCTTGCCTGTACCCAGTTCCCCACCAAACTACCAAATGAGAAAACTCTACATCGGAACCGGGACAGCGTCCTGGTCCGCTATGATGCGGTTCTTATTCCAAAATATAAATAGAAAGGAAAATCAATGAAATTCAGTAAAGCTTTTTTCATCCCAATATTGATCGTTTTCGGTTTGCTCCTCAGCGCATGCGGAGGCGAAGCCACCCCGGAACCAACACCCACTTTAAGCCTTGAGACGATGCAGACTTTGGCTGTGGCTACTTTTTCAGCCCAGTTAACTCAGACCGCTCTTGCCGCGCCGACAAATACACCTGTCCCAACAAACACACCAGCGGCGACACTGCCAGTTTCCACATTGGCAAATGTAACTCCCTTTGGTACAGGTGTGGGGGCGGTTCCAACCGCATCCTGCTACAGATTAACATATGTTAATGATGTCAACATTCCTGATAACACAACCATGTCTGCGGGGCAGACATTCACCAAGACCTGGAAGGTGAGAAACAGTGGAACCTGCGCCTGGGACGCGGGCTTTAAGTTCGCGTTCATTGGCGGAGACGCAATGGGCGGTACAACCTACACCCTCCCGCAGAATGTGCCTGCCAATACGGAAATTGATATTTCAATCAACATGACCGCGCCTAGTAAGACTGGCGCGATCCGAGGGAATTGGAGACTCTCCACCGCGGCCGGGCAGTACTTCGGCGACGAAGTGTATGTACTGATCCAGGTAGGCGGAGCAGCCCCTGCACCCGGCACAGCAACAAATACGAGCGTTGCCGCCCCAGCAACTGCAACATCCACAGCAACACCAACAGCAACTACGGCACCTTAGTTTCCAAGCTACGATTTATAGCCGTAATCAAAAATAATAAAGACCCGCTTTGAATATGATTAAAGCGGGTCTTTATTCGAGATAAGGAAAGGCGAAAATTCTATTAATCAAAGTTTTTATCGGCACGATTATCCCTCTCCCAGTGTTGAAGGGCAGACTGGATACACGCCCGCCGAGTAGCAGCCGGCAACGCGGCTTTTTCCATTTCTATCAGCCGATCCGCAACAGCGCGATCCCCGCCCACTTTTTGAAGAAAATTATTACCCCGCCCCCCGCGGGCCGGGCGGCCGCCCCCCCCCCCCCGCCCCGCGCCCCCGCCCCGCCCCGCGGGGGCCCGGCTTTTCGCCGCCCCCCCCGCCGCGGCCTTTTTCCGGGGCCCTTTTCCCTCCGCGCCCCCCGGCCCCCCCCGCCCCGGCCCCGCCGGGCGCCCCCCCCCCTCCCCCCCCCCCGCCCCCCCCTTCCGGCTCCCCCCCCGGTTATAAAATGGATGCATCCAAAGCGTCCCCAAAGACATCATCCGCAACATATGGTTTGTTGAAAATTCCATGCAAGACATCTGTCAGTTTGCTAAACAGACCTGTGACTACAGAAAGGTTACGCCTTCCCTCGGGGTCGTCCTCCGGCTCATATAGATTAATCCCGCAGCTGGGACAGCGGGTCAGTTCGTAATGAAAATACGCTCCACAATTAGCACATTCAAATTCATTTTCGGCAGGCTCAGGATCGATACTGGCTGGCATGGTGATATCCTTTCCTTAATTAGGCGATCATAATTGAATCGGTCGTATAATGAATTATTCAAGTCTATCATTAGACTTGAAAAGGAGTATATCAAATGGGACTTTTTGGCTTTGGCAAGAAATCAGATAAGAATACCCCCGTGCTTTCCGTGGACGAAGTCCGTCAGCGATTATTGTCCTTGAATCGCGAGACCGCGCCCTACCAGATCGTTGACGGCGTATCTCAAAAGGTCGATTTGATCGCGGAGTGGAAGATCGTAGACGCAAAGTGGTACGAACTATTTGCAAAAGCGAATCTGACAAAAGTCTTCCGTATCTACATGAAATTCGATGCTGCAAAACATCAAGTGCGCGGCAAGGATGAAGAATTCACGGTTGAATGGCGCGCAGGCGTGCCAGCGCTTTCGCTGGCAGTTTCAAAGTTTCAAGGGCAAATGACCTCGGTCGAGTTTGGCGCGGCGTACGCCTTTACTGAGGAGTTAAAGCCCGGCGTGGTTTATAACTATCGCTTCAACACCAACGAGATCAAAAAGCCGATCCAGGAGGCAGTAACCGCCTGCGGTTGGGATTATAAAGGCATATCTTTCGGGAAACTATAAGCTAAAAAGTGAAAGTCACCTTTAAGTGATGGGTGACTTTCACTTTTTAGATAAGCACGATTATCGCGCCCAATCGCTACACGACAATTCCTTCCCGATACGCAGCGCAAAAAGTCTTATTCGATCACAACCCCATTTAGATCTTCTTCAGATTCGGGATAATTCATTTTCAACCCTTCCAGCGTATCCACCAACACAGAGGAGATTACCAGATCGCGGAACCATTTGCGGTTGGCAGGATGATATACCATGGGGCATATGTGGTGCTGGTCTTGCCAAGCACATCTTCAAAGGCATTCATATAATCGGGCCAAAACTTGCGTTCCTCCAGATCTCCGAGACGGAACTTCCAGCGCTTGGCGGGGTCGTCAAGGCGGGCTTGCAGTCTTTCCTTTTGCTCATCCAAGTCAATATGCAGATAGAACTTTAAAATTGTTGTGCCATTTTCGGCGAGCGTGCGCTCGAATTGATTGATCTGATCGAAGCGCCTGCCCCAGACCTCAGGCGGGACATAGTTATGCACACGCACTACAAGCACATCCTCATAATGGCTGCGGTTGAAAATGACCATTTCGCCTTTGGCCGGCACCTGCTTGTGGATGCGCCACAAAAAATCATGATCGAGTTCTTCGGCTGTGGGCGCTTTGAAACTAGCCACACGCACCCCCGCAGGATTCACCCGATCAAACACACGGCGGATCGCTCCATCCTTTCCACCTGTATCCATAGCCTGTAGGATAACCAGCACTTTGTGTTTGTGTTCGGCAAACAATACTTCCTGCAATATTTCCAATCTGGCATTGAGCTTTTCCAGCAAGGCCAGTCCCTCCTCCTTGCCGCCCTTGAAATCGCCCGTATCATTCGGGTCCCATTTTGCGAGTTTTACTTTGGTTTCAGGTTTGACGAGATATTTTTTCATGAAAATTCCTCTTTCCATTTATGGTTTGACTGAAGTAATGATAATCGAAAATAATCCAGAAAATTTCGATTCGTACCGAACTGAAATAGCTGATGCAGCGTTGCTCACACTAAACCATTCATATTCAATAAAGGAAGGTATGCCTGTATCATATCTGTCCTCAAAATATAGAGACCAATGAAATGCATCTGACTGACAATACCTGCATCCGCAAATCTAAAAATCTGATCCGTGGAAAGGAGAAGTCCGTATCACCATGAAAATTTTCCCAAAGTAAGTAACTATCACCTTTGTAAAGCACCGTAAAGGAATAAGGACTGTGACTTATAATCAGACCATGCCGCTTATGGATTTCGACAGCAAGTGCAAGTTCGCCAAAGCGCCTGAACAGCTATCGGTTCATGGACACTGTATTGATCGGCGCGCTCTGAACGGACATGCGACTCGCATAACGCGAGACTCGTCGGACAACGAAATGAACAAACCATTGGAAGAACTCAGCAAAAAATTACCGGCTTTGAATTTGGAAAAAAGTCAAATCAAGCAACAATAAATCAGGCGGGATAAGGCAGGTAACAGCATATGACACCAGATGATAAAGTTATCAAAAAAAGCACAGCGCCGCGCATTGCAATATTTTTTGTTGTTTATCTGGTCATCTTTATCATCCTGGACTCACGCTCACACACATTCGAAGTCTACCCTGGCATTGTGGCATGGTATCCGCCCGATGGATTGAGTTTTGCCTTTTTGCTGGCGCTCGGCGCACTCTTTCTACCGGCGCTTGCGATCGCATCCTTCATCAGCAGCTTTCTTGTATTCCAATTGCCGCTGCCGCTCTCGGAACTAATCAGCTGGGCAATCATTATCTCAACCGCCTTTGGCATTGCCTCCTGGTTCCTGAGAAGTCGAGTCCGCATTGATATACGACTACGCAGCACACGCGACCTGCTTTGGCTGATCGCTTCCGCCGCAATGGTGTCTGCTCTTTTGGGGATCATTTCTGTTTCCACCTCCGTTGCGACCGGTGTCATTCCATCCGATCAGAGACTTTGGGCAGGCTTACAATGGTGGATCGGGGAAATGATAGGCATTCTGGTGCTCACCCCCGCCCTGCTCATCCACCTTGTTCCGCATGTAAAACGATTTGTGGATGGAGAAACGGACCTCGAACCAATTCATGTTTTTTCAAAACTGAACTCCCCCTGGACCATCGCACAAATGCTCAGCATCTTTATCACGGTCTACCTTGCGGCAAAGGTAAGCTGGCCTAACAATTTTCATCCATTCTTCCTGATCGCCATCCCACCCATTTGGATCGCCGTCCAGCACGGACTTTCGGGGAGCAGTCTTGCTAATATTCTGGTCAATTTTGGAATCACGTGGGCGGCGCGGGGAAATCAGAATTTCAATCCTCAGGAACTTGGTCAATTACAGTTCATGATGCTTATTGTTTTTTGCTCCAGCCTGTTGATCGGCAGCATCGTCTCGGAGGGAAGTCAATTAAAACAATCATCAATCGCGGAAATAGAACGGCGAGGGAAAAAAATTATTTACGAGATCATCATCATTGCTGTTTTGGTGATGTCAACCTGGATATTGGAATACACATTTGATTTTTTTCATGTGATCTCTGATTGGGGTACTCTTAACCACATCAGCGTGGTGGAAGAGACCCTCGCGAGTATCATGATTATGGGCCTGTCGTTAGGAGTATTTTCGTATCGCAGATGGAAAGAAGTTCAAAACGAGATCAGCGAGCGTGGGAAAGCGCAAGCGGAATTGCAGGATCTATATCGCGAATTGGAAGTCCGAGTACAGGAAAGAACTGCTGATCTCTCAAAGACGAACGAACTATTGACCACTGAGATCACTGAGCGTATGCAGGCTGAAGACGCACTTGCGCGCAGCGAGAAAAGATTCAGGTCATTGATCGAAAATAGTCTGGATGCCATCACACTCCTGGATGCAACTGGTATAGCAATTTATGACAGCCCAGCCGCGCCAGGGATGCTTGGTTACGAGCGCGACGAACTGGTGGGACAGAACATATTTGGCTTGCTGCATGAAGAAGACCTGGTTTCGATCCAATCCTTGTTCCGGGAACTTATTGAAACGCCAGGCGGGCGCTTGAACAAAAATTTCCGCTTTCGTCACAAAAGCGGTTCATGGCGCTGGCTCGAATCTGTCAGCACAAATCTACTGGCCGAACCCAGTGTCAAAGCCATTGTCGTGAACTATCGCGATATTACAGAACGTATGCAAACAGAGCAGACCTTACAAAACGCCCAAAAACTGTATCAGACCCTATTCGAGCAATCTGCGGACGCGGTATTCATCCTCGACCTTGAAGGCCGTCATGTGGAGGCAAATCAGCGCGCAACCGAAATGCTCGGTTATTCGCATGACGAGCTCTTACACCTATCTGCAAGGGATGTTTCAGCAGAGGTGAATCAAAGCGTAGATGTGCTTTCCAAATTACTGAACGGCGAAATCATGAAGACTTACGAGCGGGTATTCCGCCGAAAAGATGGCAGCCTGCTGGATGTGGAACCGCACGTCACTTTAATACACGATGAACAGGGACAGCCATTCCATATACAAAGTATTGTGCGCGACATCAGTGAACGTAAACGGGCGGAAGCCGAGATCCAAACCCGCACGAAGGAACTCTTGACGCTCTACGATCTGTCACGCGCATTGGCAGACGCCAACGATCTGGACAAGATACTGGAGATCGTCAACCGCCAAACAGTGGACAGCACCCACATCACATTTGCCCGCATCGCCCTGTTGGAGAATGATCACCTTGTAACACGTTCCGTGTATCCAGTCCGTGTGCTGGAATATGACCTGCTCATGAACTCCGAGTATCCGATCGATTCCGTGCCATATTGCAAGCAAGTCCTCGAGCAGGACCAGCCCGTCATCCTGCGAAGCAGCCATCAGAGACTCAATGATAGCGAACGCGCCATACTCCTGCTGGATTTCACACAAACCATCTGCCTTATCCCGCTGCGCGTGCATGGGAACGATTCGAATTCCAGCCGTTTACTGGGGCTGCTTATGTTAGGCGAGGTGCGGAAAGAAGAGCGCGAGCCATTCACATCCGAAAAGCTGCGCCTGGCCCGCAGCATTGGCGATCAAGCCGCAATCGCCATAGACAATGCCAGGTTGTTCAAAGACCTGCAGCGTTCGAATATTGATCTTAGTCTCGCCTATGAAGCGACCATTGCAGGCTGGTCAGCCGCCCTGGATCTGCGCGATAAAGAGACGGAAGGTCACGCGCAGCGCGTTACAGAAATGACGCACAAGCTGGCGATACAAATGGGATTCACGGGACAGGAATTGGCACAAGCACGCTACGGGGCGCTCCTGCACGACATTGGCAAGATGGGTGTGCCAGACCGAATCCTGCTTAAACCAGATAAACTTACCGACGAGGAGCAGGAGATCATGCGCATGCACCCTGCCTACGCGTATCAAATGCTCAAGCCGATCAATTACCTGGAACTTGCGCTGACCATCCCCTACTGCCACCATGAAAAATGGGACGGCACAGGCTATCCGCGCGGGTTGAAAGGTGAACAGATCCCCATCGCCGCGCAGATATTCGCTGTTGTGGATGTATACGACGCCTTGGTCAGCGACCGTCCCTATCGAAAAAGCTGGTCGCGTGAAAAAACACTTGACTATATTCATGAATTGTCAGGCAATCACTTTAATCCTCAGATTGTAAAAGAGTTCATGAAGATGATGAATGAAGAGCGAAAAGAATTTATAACGACAAATGAAATCAGATAAACTCAAATTGACGATAAAAACAGCTTCAAAATTGCCCGTAAATCATTCCCATCTGCTCTACATTGGAAGTAAAATGGGCTCCGCCAGAAAAGCAAGTCTTGATTAAAACAAAAATATAAAGTATCGTTCGAGGCACAAATCCACGGGTTCGCGGGAAAGATTATGAATATAGACAAGGAACAAACAAGAGACAGGATCTTCAATTATATTAATTCCGTTTGGCACAGACTGACCTACTGGCAAAAAATGCGCATCTCTTTTTTGATCTGGAAGCAGATCTTCATGAACAAAATTCGTCAAATTCCCATATATTGGATCAAGACCCAATTTTAAAACTTACGAGCTGTAGATGGAACAGAGCTGAAGCAACGATCATGGAGGGAATCAAGCCGAATGATTTGTTCTTTTTTATGAGGCCATCTTGCACCGCCTGTTTCAAAAAATTCACGCCTGGTTTCGCAAAAGATCCAAATCTTCGATCCTGACGATCATCCTGTCCATCACCCTTCTCTTTGGATGGCTGGATTACATAACAGGCTTTGAAGCCACCTTCTCGTTTTTCTATTTGATCCCGATCGCAATCGCCACATGGTATGTTGGAACGAAGAGCGGGTATTTCATTACTTTTCTGAGCATGACGATCTGGGTCGTTTCAAACTTCGCTGCGGGGGAAAAATATTCCACGGAATTAATTCGCTACTGGAACACATCCATAAGAACCGTGGTGTTTATTTTCATCGTCCGCATGCTGGAAGAATTCAAACACGCCTTACACCATGAGCGCCTGCTCGCCCAGACCGATCACCTGACAGGCATTCCCAACAGGCGCGAATTTTACTTCCAGGCCGAGGCGGAACTTCGGCGCGCCGGCCGTTTCAAACGCCCGATCACGATCGCATATATTGATGTGGACACCTTCAAACAGATCAACGATCAATTCGGACATTCGGAAGGCGACCACACACTGCAGATCGTCGCGCAATCCATCCAATCCAGCATCCGCCAAACAGATACTGTTGCGCGTCTCGGCGGGGATGAGTTTACTGTCCTTTTGCCCGACACAGATCAAAACGGAGCGGCATCCGTCATTAACAAAGTTCAAGCCGCGCTTGCAGATGAAATGGAAAAAACAAGACCAGACGCCACTCTCAGCATCGGCGTGGTCACATTCGAAGATCTACCCGCCTCTGTGGATGAGTTACTGCACAGGGCTGATGAGATCATGTACGAGGTAAAAGCAACAGGAAAGAATGGGGTGAAATTCATCCAGATATAAAACTTCTCATGCCCATCATATTCCGCTGCCGACATTAATAATCCAAAAAGGTGACATTCACAGAAACTTGAATGTCACCTTTTATTTCACCTACGATCGTTCAAAATTTACAAATCTAACACTCACTAAATCCGCAGGCATAGCACTTGCGGCAGCCTTCTTCATTCACTACCGCCGCCTCGCCGCACTCCGGACAGAGGTCACCGATCTTCATGGCATGAGCGTGGCCATCCGCGTGATGCCCATTCCCATTGGATTTTTCCTCTTCTGCTATCGTCGTGCCGTCTTTCTCGCGCAGATATTGATCCAAAACCTGACCAATACCATCAGGCAGTGATCGGACGCGGTTAATACCAAACCCCAGCGAACGCCCACCGCCAATGCCGATCAACTGGCGTACCACTTCGCGCATTCGGTCGAGCGGCGCAACGGGTGAAGCCATGCGCAGGATGTAGGAGACCAATCTTCCGATCGCTTCCGAGACAGCCGCAATTTCAGAACCCGCCTTGGCAGTATTGATAAAGGCTTCGAAAGGCTGTTCGCCGCCGTTCTCGTTGATGGTGATAAAAGCTTTCCCGACAGGCGTCTCAACGTTGAATGTACGCCCTGAAAGCGAGCGCGGCCGCGGCTTCTTTGTCCCGTGCCACAAAGTCCCGGCAGGGGAAATATCTGGTTGAGCAGGAGCAATTGTCGGCGCGGCTGGTTGCGGCGCTACTTTCTTATCTGCGGTGGCTTTTGTTTCAAGCACAACTTTGTCGCGTGAACCAGTCACGTACACTGTAATTCCCTTACAGCCGAGTTCCCATGCCAGCATATAGGCATTGGCGACATCCTCCTCGGTGGCATTCTCGTGGAAATTCACGGTCTTCGATAGCGAGTTATCCACAAAGGCTTGCAGAGCGGCCTGCGTGCGGACATGCTCATCAGCGGTAATATCAGCAGAAACCACAAAGGTATCGCGCACAGCCTGGGGAATTTCGGTAATGTTCTGGCATGAGCCTTCGTTCATGACCTGTTCCACGATCTCCTGGCGTTTCTCTTCGCCGAGCCCGAGCTTCTTAAGCGCCTCATCGAAACGCGGGCTGGCATAGGTCAACTTGAGATCCTTGCCGTTGTCGTTAACGTGGCGAATATAGGCGAGCGCGAAGACAGGCTCGCAGCCATAGCCTTCACAGCCAGCCACAGTGGCGATGGTTCCTGTCGGAGCGACGGTGGTCTGCGCGGCGTTTCGAATCCCATGCTGTTTAATTCCGCTGGTGATCGCATCCCACTTAACCTCGGGCATGCCCCAGTTATGCTGATAGTTGACCAGCGATCTAGGCGCCTGCCATTTCATATCATCCATGTCATAGATCGAGCCTTCAATGGCGGGGAAAGGTCCGCGCTCTTCGGCAAGCTCAACGCTGGTCTTCATGGCGGTATAGCGCACAAATTCCATGATCTGCGCCCCGAACTCCTGCCCTTCCTTTGAACCATAGCGCACGCCGACATGATACATCAAATCCGCGAGACCCATAATGCCGAGACCGATACGGCGCGCGCGATGGGCGGCTTCCTTCAATTGACCGACCGCGGGCACATAGGCATTCGCTTCAACCACATCATCAAGGAAGCGTGTGGCGGTCACAACGGACTGCCGCAGGGTTTCCCAATCAACCGAGTGATCAGGTCCGCAATGCTCGTTAAGATTGACAGAACCAAGACAGCAGTTTTCGTACGGTCCAAGCCATTGCTCACCGCATGGGTTTGTGGCTTCTAGTGGATACAAATGCGGGACAGGATTACCGCGATTGGCGGCGTCCAGGAACAACACGCCCGGTTCGCCGTTATGATGCGCCTGGGTGACGATCTTATTGAACAACTCGCGCGCATTTATTTTCTTATACGTATTGATTTTGATCCCGGCAGCCTCGGCTTGTTCCAAGGTTCCGCTGAAACCGTGGTGTTTCATTTCCTTCATGTCAGGGAAGCGCAGTTCCCATTCTTCATCATTCTTTACGGCACGCATAAAAGCATCGGTAATGCCAACCGAAATATTAAAGTTCGTGATCTGGTTCTCGTTGATCTTGCAGGTGACGAAATCCTCCACATCCGGGTGGTCGACACGCAGAACCGCCATATTCGCGCCGCGGCGCGTGCCGCCTTGCGCGATCTCACCAAAGGCGTGGTCATACACTTTCAGGAATCCCACAGGTCCAGTCGCCTGCCCCGCTGAAGTTTGCACAAGCGCTCCATGCGGGCGCAAGCGTGAGAAGGAGAAGCCATTACCGCCGCCTGTCTGCTGGATCAACGCGGCATCGCGCAAAGTCTGAAAGATACCCGCGCTGTCGCGTCCCATGTCATCGGAAATGGGAAGCACAAAGCAGGCGGCCAATTGTCCGAGCGGCGTGCCCGCGCCGGTAAAAGTGGGAGAGTTCGGGAAAAATTTCTTGCTGCTCAACAAATGGTAATACTCAACGGCGCGCTGCTCAATATCAGCGCCCCACTCCACTTCAACTTTTGCGACATGATAGGCAACGCGCCAGAACATTTCCTCCACGTTCTCGGCGGGCTTGCCATCATCGCCACGGCGGACATAACGCTTCATCAACACCTGACGCGCGTTATCCGTCAACTGAGCCTTGGGCAATCCTTTTGGCATTGGAGGCGTGGGAAGTAACCCATTATTCGATTTAACTTCAGCAGCTTTTGCAACCATTTGATACTCTCCTAATAAAATTTTGTAAATTCAACAAATATACAACGATGGCGCTCCGCCAGCGAACAGAGCGTCATCCTGCTAAGATTAATCTTCGAGCAGTTGATCTATTTCCGTACGGATCGATTGCAGATCATCGAGCCCCAAATACACAATGGCATAGCGGATATACGCGATCTGGTCAGCCTCTTTAAGGGTCGCCATGACCAGGTCACCGACGACGCGCGAAGAAACTTCAGCCTTGCCAAGCTTCTGCAGGGATGTTTCCACATGCCCGATCATGCGTTCAATATCCGCCGCAGAGACTGGACGCTTGGCGCATGAAATTCGTATACCCCTCGCCAATTTCTCACGGTCAAATTCCTCGCGCGCGCCATCCTGCTTGATCAGTAAAGGAGTGGCCAATATGGGGCGTTCGTAGCTGCTGAAGCGTTGACGGCACTTCAAACACTCGCGACGGCGTCGAATCCCTCCATGACTATCGTGGGAAGTATCCAGCACCTTTGAATCATGGTGTTTACAATAGGGGCAACGCATTCAATCTCTCCGATTTTAGAACAAATGTTAGAGCCATATATGGGCGTTTACGCACTGCATCCCCGTACATATGGTCAAAGTGTTCGGCATTTTAGCACCAACCATATTCGTTGGCAAGAGGACTTTGGTTCTGCCATTTCTTAAAATATCCCCCATTCAAATTTTTTAAGTTTAGATCATTTCAGATCAACTTTAAAGTTCCTTCAGGAATTTCATCACCAGTGGATTAAATTTCTCAGGGTGACATTGATGCGGCACATGTCCGCATATGGGCATGGCGTGGGAAGCCACAATATTGGGTAGTATTTTTTTTAAGTGTGGAAATGACTCAGGCGCAAGGGTCTGGTCACGCTGACCCCAAATAAGAAGAGTCGGCCGATCAATGCGCGGCAATTCCAGGGTCAGGTGCGGAAGCGTATATGGAATGTTATAGATACCGGCTGAGGCGCGGGAAAAATCCAACGCGGTTTGATATCGAATATGTTCGGGCAGTATATGCGGCTCGCTTTGACCGCTATAAAAATTCGCGCTGCTTAGATCCACAAAAATACGGAAAAGCCGGTAGGGCGTGCGCTTAATAAGTTTGGTATTTAACAACTGCTTCCGAAATAGAAAACGCATAAACGGCGGAAGCTGTTGGATATCATAAAACGGGTTGACCAATATAAGCGCGCGTACCCGTTCGGGATGGCGAAGCGCATACTGTAGAATAATTCCGCCGCCTAATGAATGACCGACAAGGATCATTGAGCGGGTGATATGTTGCGAATCGATCCATTCCGAGAAATGGTCAAAAACCGCGTCAAATGTAAATTCATTGTGGTCAAGCGGCTTGTGACTTTCGCCGTGCCCGAAGAGATCGAGGGCGCGCGCGGTATATCCTGATTCAGCAAGGACTGGCAAGAGGTCGTCCCAATCGTGAAGGGAAGCGGCCAATCCATGAACAAGAATAACGGGCTCATTGGCCGGGTCGCCTTGCTGCACATACTTTACAAGATTATCGTTTTCAAGCACCCCGCTCTTTGGTAGCACTTCATCCTTCATCATTCAGTCTTCATCCTTAATAATTATTCCCCTGAAATTTGTTTGCCATATCGTTTTGCCAGCTCACGCCGCAGAACCTTGCCGATGAACGTCCGCGGGAAATCATCCATGAAGATCACGAAGCGCGGGATCAACTGCGGAGGCAGCCGCCGCTTACAATATGCAATGACCGACTCGGGGGTTGGACGTTCCTTGCCCGCGATCACAAAAGCGAACGGGTTTCCAGCCACCGCAACCACCACCACTTCTTTTACCTGGGGAATCTCATAGATCACTTCTTCCACATCCCGCGGGAAGGCCGGCTTACCCGGCTTGTCGGGATACCACATATCGGCCTTGCGTGCGACGATACGGAAATACCCATCCTCATCCATTTGCGCCACGTCACCGGTCAGCAGCCAGCCATCGTCCATGAGGACTGCGTTTGTGGCATCTGGATCTTTCCAGTACCCCATCATCACCTGCGGACCACGTACCGCCAATTCACCGATCTGCCCCGGTTCCACTTCCTTGCGCCCACGCGCAAGGTCAACAACCGCCGCCTGTGTGGAAGGCAAAGGGATGCCGATCGTGCCGACCTTACGATTACCGCCAAGCGGATTTGCGTGGGTGACAGGCGAGGCTTCGGTCAAGCCGTAGCCTTCAACAAGTTTCCCCTTTGTTAGTTTTTCGAATGATTCCTGCACTTCGATATGCAGTGGAGCGGAACCGCTGATACAAGCCTTGATGGAATTGATCCCATATTTCCGCACGCCTTTAAAATTACTAATGGCATTATACATATTCGGCACACCGGAAAAAATCGTTGGCTTGTATTTTTTAATTGTCTTAAGAATATCGCGGATCTGAAATTGGGGTTTCAGGATCAATGACGCGCCAAGGGACACAGGCACATTCAAAGAGGTTGTGAGGCCGTAACTGTGCGAAAACGGAATGGCACATAGGAAACGTTCCTTTCCCTCTTCCGCCTTGGGCATCCAATGACGGGTCTGCAGCGCATTCGCTACAAGATTGCGGTGCGACAGCATCACACCTTTGGCGTCACCGGTCGTTCCGCCTGTAAATTGAATGACAGCCAGGTCTTCCGGAGCAACATGAACCGTGGGCGATTGCGAGCTTTGGCCTGATATCCAACGACGAAATCGCATCGCGCCCGGCACATTCAACCCACGGTTACGCCAACGCGAGATGGATTTCCTGGGCAGGGATAGATATTCACCCGCATCGGTCAACACAACAAGCGGTAACCCGCTGTTCATTTGAACCTGCCTTGCCAACCCCGACCATAAATTCAAAGTGACCAGCGCGCGCGCTTCCACTTCCTTTACCTGACGGGTCAATTCTTCAGCATCCGCCATAGGTGGGGTGAATACAGCGACCGCGCCCGCCTTGAGTACACCATAAAATGCGATCACGGCCTGCGGAATATTTGGCAGATATAAAACCACGCGCGCCCCCTTACCAATTCCCATCGCTGCCAACGCGTTGGCAAATCGATTCGCTTCATGATTCAATTTTCGATACGAAATCTGCGCGCCCTCAAAATAAATTGCAACGCGGTTGGGGTATCTCCGCACCGCAGAACGTAAAAGATGATGCAATGGAATGCGCGGAATGCCGATCGTATACGGCACACCTTCTTCATAATGTTTCAGCCACGGACGCTCGGCAGGCAGCTCTTCACGATCAGGCTTTATCACAGCAGCCAGATCATCGCGCCACGATCTTTTGGACTCGCCCCCGAGGAATCGCGCTATCGCACGGTTGACCGCTTCGCGGCGCTCCAGCATAACCATGTGACCCGATACGCCGATATCCTCCTCTTCTGCGTCGGGAATGGACGCGGCCACCTTCTCGAAAAGCGGTCGTTCGAAAACAGCATCACGGTGACCACGAATCACCAGCGTTGGCACATTTAACTTTGCGAATTTATCCCACCCCACCCATTGACTTAAATTATCAAGATAAAAAGGTTTTAAAGCGTGCGGCGGACCAGAAAGCCATTTGCGCGTGAGAGGTTCGATCAAACGCAAAGACCATACCGGCAAATTAAGCCCAAGTTTGAAGAGCGGATTAAGTCTGAATTCGCCCGCGGTTGCCATCATGATCAGACGCTCAACGCGCTCTGGATGATTCAAGGCAAAATCGGTTGCGATGGCGCCGCCAAAGGAATGTCCCACCAAGACCACCGGTGTGGATATTTTTAATAGATCGAAAGCAGTTTCCAGGTCAAGCTGGATACGGGGCATGTCATAACCAGAAGATGGCTTGTCTGAGAGTCCATGTCCGCGCATATCCAATGCGATGACGCGATTCTTCAAGGCAAATTTATGCAATTGATATTGCCACTGCATCGCCTGTCCGCCAAAGCCGTGGATAAAAACGAAAGTCCGCTCGGGACGCTCGGGAGAAATATCAACTGCCGAGAGGCGCACAAGCGGGTCGGAAGAGACGCGTAATTCGTGCCGGTAAAGGTCGAGGTCTATGTCCATAAAAGAAGTTTACATGAGGCGGGCATGGATGTCAATTTGCATCAAAATATTAGGCCGTTTAATATCGGCCTCTGCTCACACGCGCATCCGGGTTCGGTAAATCTTTATTCCGCGCGGGGAATACCTGCACCGCGCAGGCTTTGAACTCAGGGATCTTTGCCTGCGGGTCAAGCGCATCATTCGTCAATATATTCGCGGCAGCTTCAGCAAAGTGAAAGGGGATGAAGACCACACCCACGGATGTCTTCTCTGTGACCGTCGTCCGCAAAACGACTTCCCCGCGTCTTGACCTAACTGTGACAGGGTCGTCGTTTCGAATACCGTGGATCTCGGCGTCGGCAGGGTGCATCTCCACGCGGGCTTCCGGGTAAGCTTCATTCAGCACAGAGTTGCGAGTCATTGAGCCGCCATGCCAGTGTTCAAGCACGCGGCCTGTGGTTAGGATGAAAGGATACTCATCATCGGCTTCCTCCATCACAGGAATGTATTCCAACGGGTGGAATTTTCCACGTCCGCGCGGGAAGGATTCGGTGAAGAGGGTCGGCGTGCCGGGATGATCCATCGAAGGGACAGGATAGATCAGTCCGAGCTTATCAATACGGTCATAGGTGATGCCCGCATAATCTGAATTGACACTGCCCATCTCACGCAGGATCTCTTCGGAGTTCGAATACTTCCAGTAAGCAGAAACAACTCCAAGTTTGGATTCGATGCGCTGAGCCAGGTCGCAGATGATCTGCCAGTCGACTCGAGCTTGTCCACGCGGGGCATGCGCGGCGCGGACTCTTTGTACGCGGCGGTCTGTGTTGGAGAATGTCCCATCTTTTTCGGCGAAGGGAGTCGCGGGTAAAAATACATCTGCAAAAGCGGCGGACTCATTCATGAAAATATCCTGTGACACGAGAAACTCAAGTTGCTCCATGTGTTTGCGGGTCTCGTTGAGATTCGGCTCGGACATCATCGGGTTTTCGCCCATGATATACAATGCGCGGATCCCACCCGCTCCCGCGTGCGCGTTACTCAAAATTTCAGTGGTGGTCAATCCGAGTTTGCGCGAAAGACCGCCCGATTCAATGTTCCAGGTTTTTTCCCATTTGGCGGCGTTCTCATCATTATCCACGCGCATATAACCAGGATAATGGAACGGCATACAGCCCATGTCACTCGCGCCCTGCACATTGTTTTGTCCGCGCAGAGGATTTAGTCCCGTGCCTTCGCGGCCAATGTGACCCGTGAGAAACGCGAGGTTGATCAAGGCAAGCGCGCTGGCCGTGCCATGCGAAAGCTGCGAAATGCCCATGCCCCAATAGATCGCGGCCTTGTTTGCATTGGCATACAACCGTGCGGCCTTGCGGATATCTTCCGCTGGGACACCCGTGATTCCTTCGGCATATTCCGGTGTGAACTCTTCAAGCGTGGCGAGGAATTCGGTATAGCCTTCGGTGCGGTCGTCAATGAAATCGTGGTTGACAAGATTTTCTTCCACGATCACATACGCCATGGCAGTAAACAAAGGCACATTCGTGCCGGGCTTGAGCGGCAGCCACATCTCGGCAAAGTCAACGAGTTCAATTCTGCGCGGGTCAATGACGATCATCTTTGCGCCATGCTGACGAACCGCTTCTTTCATTTGCAAAGCAATGATCGGATGATTCTCGCTGGTGTTCGAACCGGTGACAATGAACACGTCATTTTGTATCACCTGCGAAGCGGTGTTGCTCATCGCTGAAGAACCTGTCGCCTGTTGAAGCGCGACCACTGAACCCGCATGACATAGGCGTGTGCAATGGTCCACGTTATTGGTGCGGAAGATGGCACGATACATTTTTTGCAAAAGATAATTGTCTTCGTTGGTGGCTTTGGCGCAGGCATAGACCGCCATCGCATCCGAGCCATCGCGTTTGTAGATTTCAGTAAGTTTATCGGCTGTGATATTTAGTGCAGTGTCCCAATCGGTTTCGACCCAATCCCAAGAGGTGGGAATTAGGTGATCAGGGATTAGGGATTGGTATCCAAGGTCAGGCGCGTCATGCCTGTTTCCTAATTTCTGATTACCATCCAATAGATACCGCCTCACCAACGGCGTGGTCACCCGCTTTGGATGATAAACAAAGTCGTAGCCAAAACGTCCCTTCACGCATAAGTTGCCGTGATTGACGGGCGAGTCAAATGGCGATGTGACTTTGAAAATATGCTCATCTTTGACATGCAACTGTAAATTACAGCCCACGCCGCAGTAAGGACAAGTAGTGGTAACAATTCGGTCTGGTTTGATCATTTTGTCTCGCTTTCTTTACCGACATCATTCAATAAAAATCTAACAATTTGATATCCTTCTAATGCCGAAAGATACATAAAAGTCATCCAGTTATACACATGTAGAAAAGCTGAGGATCTAAAGAATAAATAGGAGGAACTATAAAAACATAAAATACTGGAAGCATCCAAAAAAGTATTTTAAATAATGATAGTGCCTTAGAAAAAGACTGGATTAGTTTTATTTTTCCTTCGCCAGCCAAATCATGATTTTTCTGCTTATATCTGTCTCTCATTAAATAAATAACAATGCCATAAATAAATAAGAGCGCTATCATAAAAAGAGCGATCTTAATCCATGGTGAAGAAAAATAATTCTGCCAAATCAAAATACTATTCATTGTATTCAGTCAGTTATAGAGTAATCAACACAATCGCAGCCAATGCGATCAAAATGCCAACAGTTTGCACACGCGAGATGCGCTCTTTCAAAATAAACCATGCCAGCAAAACCGTCGAGCCGGGGTAAAGGGAGCCAAGCACAGCCGCCACGTCCATGCGGCCCATGCGGGCTGAAAGCGCATAAAATGTATTTCCAGCCGCATCAAGCACACTGCTCAAAGCGATCCATCCCCAGCTATCACGGGTTGGGATCCAATCTTCCCCGGTGATCAAACAATATACCAATAAACCAGATATCGAAGTAATCCGTGTCGCTGCCAAAGTCCAAAAGATCGAAGTACTGCTTCCGTAATGAAGAAAAATAAAAAATGCGCCGAAGGTCAGTCCAGCTATGACGGGCAAATATAAATGGCTCACCTTTAGCTCAATCCCAATCCCGCCTGAGATCAACCAGACCGCTGTCAAAGCCAATCCAAAACCAGCCAGGGTGACCAAGCGCGGCAGTCCATCGGAAACTGCGCTGACAAACACCGGCAGAGATGCCGCCACCAACGCGGAGACCGGCGCGGCGACGCTCATTTGTCTCGTCGCCAGAGCACGATATAACAGAGCCAATCCGATCCCGCCGCACAATCCCGCCGCTCCACCCCACAACCAATCACTGAATGGGGGAATTGGCTCTCCAAAGACCAAGGCCAGCGCCGCCATTAAAACCAGGCTCATGACATGCGCGCTGATCACCACGCCATAAGGATTGGTGCGCTTGACCGCCATGCCGCCGCTGAAATCGCCAGCGCCCCAGGTGACAGCCGAGACCAACCCGAACAAGACCGCAGTAAATGCCATGCTATTTTCTCTTTTTGCGTCCGGTATTAAGCACTGAAATTTCCTGCGGGCTCAAACCTTGCTCCAATAAAAATTCACGCTTCGGTTTTAACGCGCCGGTGGGGCAAACCGCCACGCATTGTCCGCACAGCACACAGCTTGTTTCAGGAATGGAGCGGTCAAAGAACGTGCCGATCTGCGTTTCAAATCCGCGGCCATCGAAATTGATCGCGAATGTGTATTGCGCATCTTCCGCGCACACTTGCACACAGCGCCAGCACAACAGGCACTTTGAATAATCACGCACATACATCGGATTGTCATCCTTAACTTCCGATTCTCTGCGCTCTGAATCTGGGAAACGGCTGGATGATGCTCCGTACTCATACATCATATTTTGGATCTCAGGCGATTCAGACAAGTCGATCGTGGATGCCAGCATCTCCAAAATCGTCCTGCGCGCACGGATGACTTTCTCGCTTCGCGTCTGGACCTTCATGCTGGTCGCCGCCTCGACGATACAAGCCGGCTGGAGTACCCGCATCCCCTCGATTTCCACAACACAGATTCGGCAAAGGGCATTCGCCGTGGTCGCCTCGTGGAAACAGATGGTGGGAATATCGATCCCATTCTCGCGAGCGGCTTCGAGCAAAGTTTTTCCGTCTTCGATCGTGATTTCTTTTCTATCCATTAAGAATGTGATTGTCATAATTCACCTTGTAATTTATCAAAGGTCAAAGGTCGGGCTTACTTTTTATTAGTTGCCGCTTTCCTGCTTTTCTTCACTATTGCTTTTACAATTTTCTTAACCTTGATCGGTTTTGCCTTTGAAACTTTTGAAACCTTCGAAATTTTAGACACATCCTTCTTTACAGCCTTTTTCCCCGCCTTCGACACTTTTGAAACACGCGACACCTTCTTATTTTCAACCTTCGACTCCTCGACAAATAGTTCGGGCCACAATTTCATCGCGGATAAAACCGCGCTTGCCGCAGTTTGACCCAAGCCGCACAGGCTCGCATCTGTCATCGTCCAGCCGACATCCTCAAGGCGCACAAAATCGCCAGGCAAAACACTTCCGTTGGCTACGCGATCCAGGATTTCCATTTGACGCTGGGTTCCCATTTGACAGGGATAACACTTCCCGCAGGATTCGTGCGCAAAGAATTTACCCAATCTTTTCAAAGCATCACGCAGATCACGCGTCTCGTCGAAGACCATGATCACACCAGAACCTAAAGGCAATCCCGCCGCACGCAGATCTTCAAAGGTCAACTTAACATCCAAATGCGCGGATGTGGCAAACGCCCCGGCCGCGCCGCCAAACAAAACTGCCTTAAGCTGTTTTTTTCCTGCAACGCCGCCCGCCATCTTCAGCATTTCGCGTAATGTCACACCGAATGGAACTTCATACAAACCCGGTTTTGCTACATCACCGGAAACACAAAAGAGTTTAGGACCGGGGGATTTTTCGGTGCCGATCCTACGATATTCTGCGGAGCCGATCGAGATAATCAGCGGCACATTGCAAAGCGTTTCGACATTGTTAATAACCGTCGGCTTATCGAACAAACCGTTCGTGGTAGGGAATGGCGGCTTCACTCGTGGAAATCCACGCTTGCCTTCGATCGATTCAAACAGCGCAGTTTCTTCTCCGCAAATATAAGCGCCCGCGCCGACGCGAATTTCAATATCAAAGTGACTTCCAAGATAACCAGCACTTCGCGCTTCGACTAGTGCATTTTCTAAAACTGGAAGAATGTATGGATATTCAGCACGAATATAGATATAGCCTTTGGTCGCGCCAATGGCATAAGCCGCAATGCACATCCCTTCGATGGTACGATGCGGATCATCCAACAATAAAACTCTGTCTTTGAATGTGCCCGGTTCGGATTCATCCGCGTTGCAGACGACATATTTTTGATCAGCCTGTGCCTTGGCGGCTCCGCCCCATTTAATCCCAGTCGGGAATGCCGCGCCGCCTCGACCGACCAAGCCTGAGGCTTTATCAGTTTCTGCGATCACTGCTTCGGGAGTCATACTCAATGCTTTTTTATACGCGGAATACTCTCCATATTTTGCGAGTGTGGTTGTGCCATTACCGCAGTTGGCGGTCAATTTACGCATGGAACCATAAACAAGCGAGCGCGGAATACCAAGATCGTAGGATTTGAAATCAGGCGCAATATTTGTTTGCGCGTCATCGTCCACGAGCGCCACTGGGGCTTGCTCACACAATCCAAGACATGGACTCCGCTCAATGGTCAGTGACAGGTCCTTGGTCGTCTGACCCGGCTCCACATCGTAATGTTTACAAAGTCTGCCAAGAAGATTATCCGCGCCTTTAAGTGCGCAGGCCTGATCGGTGCAAACACGAATGAAATTCCTGCCAACCTGTTCGTTATAAAAGAGGGAATAGAATTCGATAACGCCATGCACATCCGCAAGCGGTACACGTAACGACCTGGCGACTTCAGCAGCTACCTCCTGTGGAAGCCAGCCATAGATCTTTTGCGCGGCATGCAGGGCGGGCAATAAGCCAGACCGTCCAAGCGGAATAAAGCGTGCAAGTTCATTATGCAGAGGGACAAGATCAATTTCAGACATGATTGCTCCAGTATTTCGAGTATAGACCGAAATAAAACAACATGCAAGCGAAACGGTATGTTCTAAAACCAATCCTGTTTATAGAAAATATAGGTGGCGACTGCCGCCAAGCCAATCGAAATCCCAATGATCACCAGGAATCCATACGGGCTGGACTCTGAAAGAGGCAGCGGGACATTCATGCCGAAGAAGGTTCCGACCGTGCCAGGCAGGGCGATAATGATCGTAATGGCTGCCAGCACTTTCATGACCCCATTAAGATTATTGGAGATGATCGAGGCGAATGCGTCCATCATGCCCGAAAGAATTTCCGTGGCAATGCTGGTCATTTGAATGGCTTGCTGGTTTTCGGTAAGCACATCTTCAAGCAGGTCTTTATCTTCTTCATAATAATTGAACAACTGCGTTTTTTGCACACGCTCCATCATCACTTCATTGGAGCGAAGAGCAGTCGAAAAATAAGTGAGGCACTTTTGATACTTGAGAAGTTCCAGCACTTCGCGGTTACGGGTTGATTTTTGCAACTGGTCTTCCACCAATTCTGTGGCGCGGTTGATCTCGCGGAGTAAATGTAAGTAACGGGCTGACGTCTCAAGGAAGATATACAGGGCAAGACGATAGCGTTTGCCTGTTTTCAACAAACGATGTTTCCCGCTCGTCAATTTTTTAAGAATATCGCTCTCATAACGGCAAACAGTGACAACCTTATTTCCCAAAATCATGATCCCCAGCGGAACCGTGCTATAAGGGACATCGCTTTCGGGTTGATAAATTGGAATGCGCAGCAAAATGAATGTGTATTCATCGTCGCGCTCCATACGCGGCATTTCATCCTGGTCGAGGGAATAATTGATATAGTCCATATCCATACCCCAATTAACCAGTTTTTCGGTCTCCTCGGGTGTTGGGTCAACAACATTTACCCACGCGCCGTTCGTGATCACTTCAAGCTTTTCCAGCCCCTGTTCGTTGGTCTTGTAAATGCTCAGCATGGCAGCCTCCTGGCGTGAATTGACATCACGCAAAAGCGCGAGATGTGTAAGTTAAACACAAGCGATACTCGCATCACCATTTAAGTACAATCGCCGCAACTGTAAAGACTGAAGCGATCACAATGAAGACCGAGGCCGCAGTGGTGAAGTTTTTCTGAAAACTGTTATTAACATGCGACCCCATCAGCTTTTTACTGCTGGCTAATTTAATGAGATAGAAGAAGACCAGCGGCAGGATCATGGCATTCAACGTCTGCGTGGCGATCGCAAAATGGAAAAGCGAGATACCGGGGATGGTCGTAATTAACGCCGCGACTACCAACTGCACAATGAAGAGAATATAAAAGGTTTTGCTCTTCTGGAAGTCTGTATCGAGACTGCCGGATAAACCAAAGAATTCAGAGAAGGCGTAGGCTGTTGAAAGCGGAACAATGACAAGCCCCATGAATGCCGCAGCAAGCAGACCAACCGCAAAGAGTTCGCTGGCAAGTTCCCCTGCAAACGGGCGGATCGCAAGCGCCGCCTGCTCACCAGACTGGAGCTGGATCCCGCCGACGCCATAGCCATGTGAATTTAGCGCTGCGGCCGTAGCGACGATCATAAAGAACGAGAAAAAATCGGTCAGTAACGCGCCCCAATATGTTTCAAACTGGGAATACTTTAGCGTGTCCTTATCCATCTTTTTATCGAAGGCAAAACTGCTGATAAAGAATTGTCCCCACGGGGTTATGGTGGTCCCCAGAACGCCCATGCCGATCACCAAATAACTGACGAGGTATTTGGATGTCCATGAAACGCCATTTGGATATACCAAGTTGCTCAGCGCCAAACTCCAATCGGGGTTGGCTTTGACTGCGGAAATAATATAGGTGACATAAAATAACGAAACGACCAGCATGATGCTCTGCGTTAATTTGTAGTTGCCTTTGGTGATAAATACAAACGCGATCAACAGCATTCCGATCACAAAAGGCGCGGCTGGAATATTCAACATTCCGCTCACCGTCCGAATGGCGGAGACCTCAGTCGTAATCGTGCCAAGATTGGCGATCATTAATCCAACAAAAATAAACAACGAGACTTTGACGCCGTATTTTTCGCGGATCAAATCGGCCAGGCCGCGGCGAGTGACCAGCGTCAAGCGCATCCCCATTTCCTGTGTGACAGCCAGCAGAAAAGTAATGATCAGCAAGGGGAACAGGATCGGGTAGCCAAGTGTCGCGCCGGCAATGGAATAAGTTGCAACACCGCCAGCGTCATTATCTGCCATGGCGGCAATGGTCGCGGGTCCAAACACTGACAGGATCACCGCAGTGCGCCGCACCCAGCGGTTCGCCCGCCACTTTTCACGCAGGGAGGTAAATAATTTGATCATTCGAGCGCTCCAAAGAAATGCGGCAGACGTTTCTTCCAGGCGGTGGGCAGGATCTTATCAAGTGCATCATCAGAGGTGACAATACCATGCATACGGTTTTCAGAATCTACAACCGGCACGGCGATCAGATTATATTTGGCGACGATCTGAGCGATCTCGTTCTGTTCTGTGTCCAATTCCACACTGACGACACGCTTATGCATAAATTCAGTGATGGGTGTTTCAGGCTGGGCAATGATCAAATCACTAAGCGAGAAAACGCCGATCAAACGGTCCTCTTCATCGGTAACATAAACATAATAGACCAATTCGGCTTCTTCACCCACCTTGCGTAAGTGCTCAATGGTTTGTGCCGCGTTCATATTCGGCAGGACCGAGACATACTCAGTGGTCATTAGACCACCCGCTGTATCCTCGTCATAACGCAGCAACTCACGAACCTCGTCCGCCTCTTCGGTTTCCATCAATTTGAGCAAATCCTGGCGGCGGGCGTCAGGCAATTCGGCCAGCAAGTCTGTGGCTTCGTCGGGCGACATTTCTTCGAGGACATCAGCCATGGTCTCATCCGAAAAGTGCTCGATGATACTGGCTTGAAAGTCCGGCTCGACTTCTTCAAGTGTTTCCGCCAGCTGCTTAATATCAAGTTTGTGAAGGATCTCGCCATGTTCAGCGCGGCTAAGATTGGAAATGATCTCGGCGATATCGGAAGGATGCAGGTCGGCAAGTTTTTCCGCAGGGACCTTCAAGCGCATGGACTGGTCATGCGTCAAAGGCTCGACAAATTCCCAGGAAATGGTACCCTCTGACAGGTCCGCTTTGAAGCGCTGAGCTGCCCAACGTCCGAGTTTCTCCAATCCAATACGGCGCATGATCCCTAGAACCCCAATATCCACATTGCTAATGACCACATTCCCGTTAACACGCACCAGCTCTATATCGTTGACACGCACCACGCGCGCATCATCGGTATCTATGATCTGCTGATCGAGAACATCTTCAACAAGGCGAATATCACTCTCGCGAGACTCGTATTTTGGAATATCGACCGCGGGCCGCTTTAAAGGAATTGCCGCAGAGAGCAACGCCGCAAGATCGGAATAAGGCAGGGTGATATCACCGCCCGAGCCATGCACGACGATCGCGTCCACAACAGGATGCGAGAATTCGGCATAGGTACGCGCGATCAGATCTTTTAGCACGCCGATGCGAGTGCCATCATAATCAGTTACGGGGCGTCCGATGAGTTCGCTGATAAAAGCCATAGTCAACTCCTTTTTATAAAACAAAAACCACCTTGGGGCATTCTCCAAAGGTGGCGATTGACTCACGTGGTAATAACTGTCTATTTACTCTTGCCGCGCAGAAAGGAAAGTGAGGCGCACAGGAATACAATTGACTTGCATGTGAGACATTCGCATTTCAGAGAAATTAAAACGAAACAACAACAGACGACTTAAATGGTCATCCGCATCCACGGCCATCACCTCCTTTTGGGGTTGAGATTGAATAATTATCATAAGAACCGTTTTGGTTATACTCCCGCCAAATAGAATCCGTCAAGAGCGAAAAGAAACGGTAAAAAAACATGGGAGTTTGTAAAATTATGAAGTTTTATGTGGACTTCCGAATTCAGCATTAATTATATATAATATATAATCATGGTATCAAACATTGAAAAAGAAATAAGTCACAAACCTTTGAAGGACGAAATCTACGACGCTCTCCATCGTCAGATCATCGCAGGCAAATATGGACCTGGTGATTGGCTGCGCCAGGATGACATCGCCACCCAAATGGGCGTCAGTATGACCCCCGTGCGGGAAGCGCTTGACCTGTTAGTAGCAGCCGGGCTTGCGGAACGTGTGCCCTACCGCGGCGTGCGCGTCCGCGAAATGTCTGCCAAAGACGTGGCAGACGCGTATGGTTTGAGACTCATTTTAGAAGCCATTACCGCAAGAGAAGCAGCCCTGCACATTACGCCCGAGCAGATATCCAATCTTGAAAAAAAAATGGATGAGATGAAGAAGCATGTCAAACTAAATGAGATGCCTCAGGAACGGCAATTAAGCCGCGAATTTCATTCCGCCATAGCAGAGGCTTCGGGTAATGACCTGCTTGCAAAAGTATACGCGGTCGTCGCCAACGCATTTCCAGATTGGCTATTATATGAAGCCCTGTACCGCAAACCAGAGCTGCTCGCGGGAAGCGTAAGCCAAACTTATGAAGAACATACCGCCATTATGGACGCGCTCATTAATGGCGACGCTGAAAAAGCCGTGCAAAAATCCATCGAGCATGTCCTGGATTCTGGCAGATGGCTGGAAGAATATCTCAACATCCCGTCCGAGTTGTTAAGGGAAAAAGAAAAGCAAGTATTTCACTTGATCAAGAAATCAAAATAGGAGGCACTATGTCAGAAGAAATGTACAAACAGATGGCGCAATGCATTATTGACGGCGATTCGGATATCGCCATTGACCTTGCGAAGAAATCCATCGAATTGGGAATGCACCCGTTGGATACGATCACAAAAGGCTTCGTGATCGGAGTGAACTATATCGGCGATCAATTCGGACTGGGCGAAGCGTTCCTGCCTGAACTGGTGATGGCTGGTGAAGCGATGAAGGCAGCGGTTGCCGTTTTGGAGCCTGAATTACTCAAGCTCGGCGAAGCCCGCGAGATGCTGGGGCGCGTTGTCCTTGCAACTGTCGAAGGCGATATTCACGAGATCGGCAAGACCCTCGTCGGCACGATGCTGAGCGCGTCTGGATTTGAAGTCGTTGACCTCGGTGTGGATCAACCCGCAGACAAGATCATCGGCAAGGCGCTTGAGATCAATGCAAACCTGATCGGCATGAGCGCGTTGTTGACCACCACCATGGTGCGTCAGCGCGAAGTGATCGAGGAGTTGGATAAGGAAGGCTTGCGCCCGCGCATTAAAGTGATGGTTGGCGGTGCACCGATCACGCGTGACTGGGTCACAAAGATCAAGGCCGACGGGTATTCAGAAGACGCGATCGGCGCAGTGAAGGTCGCAAAGGAACTGGTCGGCAAGGCAGATCAATAATAAAGATGTCGTTGCGAGGCGGTTCTTCCGCTGAGGCAACCCCAAGTACGTATGGCGATTGCTTCGCAAAATGCGCTCGCAATGACATAGAAGCACCAAACCAGAGAGAGCAGCGAGACATAAAGCCTCGGGAGGGACTATGTCTTCAAAAAATATAAAGACCATCAGCAACCCAAAACTAAAGTTGGAAGTGCTGACCAAAGAAGAAGTAATTAAGATTCACGAAGCGACTTTACAGATCATTGAAAAGGTCGGCGTGAGGTTTCCATCCAAGCGCGCGCTGGAGATCTGGGCGGCCAACGGCGCGGAAGTGGACTATGAAAAGAAGATCGTGCGCGTCAAACCGCACATCATCGAAGATGCGATCAAAAAAGCTCCGCCAGCCTATAAACTCGCGGCGCGCGACCCGCAGCAGGATCTACAGCTTGACGGAAACCATGTCAACCTCGGAACTGACGGCTGCGGCGTGGAAGTGATCGACATCCACACAGGCGAGAAGCGGACGTCATGTTTGCAGGATGTGCGCGATATTGCGCGAGTGGCGGACGCAACTGAAGAAGTGGCTTTCCATTGGGTCGCTGTTTCGGCGCAAGATGCTCCGGTGGAAGCCCGCGGACTTCACGAACTGAAAGCCGTTTGGGAGAATTCCACCAAACACGTGCAGACCGAATCCGTGTACAACGTGGAGGAAGCCAAAGCCGCGATCGAGATGGCAGCGCTGATCGTGGGCGGTAAGGATAAACTGCGCGAGCGGCCAGTGCTTTCGCTCATGCAATGCACCGCTCCCCCGCTCGGTCATGACGGCGGAAGTTTGGATGCCGCCTTGCTCGCCGCAGAAGTTGGAATCCCAACGGGATTTATGACCATGGCAGCTTGCGCAACAACCGGTCCCACACCATGGCTGGCAATCTCGCCGTCGGCAATGCGGAAGTGATCGCGGGGACGGCATTATTACAACTGGCCTACCCAGGCGCACCTGTCTTTTACGCGGCAGCGCAAACTGCCTCGGATCTGAAGACGGGTGCATATACTGGCGGCGGGCCAGAGGATTTTCTCTTCGGAGCAGCAACCAACATCCTGGCAGATTTTTATAACATTCCGCTGTCGATGGGATCCTTTGCCACAGGCGCGAAAGAACCCAACTGGCAGGCGGGACTCGAAGGGAGTTTATCCACTTTCATGGCAAGCGTCGTCATGTCTGACATGCTGCTCGGGTGCGGATTCCTGCACGGCAGCCGCATCTGGTCATTTGCCGAGATGCTGATGGACTGCGAAATTTTCTCCATTGTGCACAAGATGATGGAAGGAATTGTGGTCAACGAGGAAACCCTCGCCCTGGATACGATTGCAGCGGTCGGCCCTGGCAGTCATTACCTCGGTCAGAAACACACCCGCAAACACATGCGCGAATTATTCATGCCCCAATTCATGGACAGGCGCCCATACTCTGAATGGGAAACAAAGAAAGATGACGCGCGTGATTGGGCAGTTGCAAAAGCACGCAAGACATTGAAAGAACATCAGCCTGATCCATTAGATGAAAATATCCGCAAGGAAATGGATCGAATTATAAAATCGGTTGAGAATTAAAAACTTGTGCGTTTAATAGTTCAATGGTTTGAAATTTGAAAGTTTAAAAGTTAAATGCGCACAAACATCTAACCCTGCAAACCTGCCTACCTGTAAACCCAAAAAGGTGACCCATGCAGCCAAAACTATCCCTACTTACTGACGAATTGATCGAACGCATCCTAGACGAGGCTTATCAATTATTACTTAAGCCCGGTATCAAAGTGCAGAACGAGGAAGCGCGCAAGCTTCTTGCAGACGCGGGCGCACAAGTTGATGAAGAAACCATGGTCGTTCATATCCCGGCGCAAATTGCCAAGGCAGCGCTGCACACTGTCCCGAAGAAATTTCAACTCTTTGATTACGATGGCAATGTAATGGTCGAGTATGGCGGAGACACGGTCCAATTTGACCCTGGCTCTTCCGGGATCAGCGTACTTGACCCCGACACACTCGAACAAAAAACCGCCGAAACACCAGATTTGATCCGTTTGCTTAAAGTCGCGGAACAACTCCCGCAATACGATGCGCAATCCACCGCCGTTGTCTGCCACGACGTTCCAAAAGAAATCCACGATCTGTACCGCCTGTATCTTGTTCTGCTTCATTCAAAGAAACCGATCGTCACGGGCGCATTCAGCAACAAAAACATCCAGCACATGATCGACATGGTCGCCATCATGTCTGGCGGCGCGGATGCCCTGCGCGAGAAACCTCGCGCGATCTTTGATGTCTGCCCATCGCCGCCATTGATCTGGTCAAATTTTGGGGCTGGCAATTTGATGGCGCTGGCGCGCGCAGGCGTCCCAGCCGAGATCGTCTCGATGCCGCTCGCGGGAGCAGCAGCACCTGTCACATTGATCGGCGCGGTCACACAACACGCGGCGGAATGCCTCGCGGGCATCACCATTCATCAGCTCGCAAAAGCAGGCGCTCCCATCGTTTGGGGCGGCGCACCCGCCATCTTCGACATGCGCAAAGGCGGCACGCCCATGGGCGCGGTGGAAACCGCAATGATCGACTCGTCCTATGCACAAGTTGGAAAGTCACTTGGCATGCCCACGCACGCATACATGGGCGCAACCGATTCCAAACGACTCGATATGCAGGCGGGACTTGAAAGCGGCATCACCGCCATGATCGGCGCATTGAGCGGCATCAACATGATCTCTGGTTCAGGCATGTTGGATTTCCTTCTTTGTCATAGCGCAGAAAAACTTGTCATTGACGCGGAAGGGGTTGCCATGGCTCAGCGCATGCTGCAAGGCATGAAAGTCCACACCGAAACACTGGCCACAGGTTTCTATGAGGGCGTCAACTTCAAAGGCGGCGACTTCCTGAAGCAAAAGATCACCATGCAGCTCTTCCAAAAAGAACAAAACATGCCCAGCGCAGTCATTGACCGAAACTCGATGCGCGGGTGGAAGGAAGGCGGCTCACTGGACACGTTCGACCGTGCAAAGATCCGCGTGAATCAACTGCTCGCCTCCTATCGCCGCCCAGAGCTGGACCCTGCCCAAGTGAATCAACTCCACGCTTTTGTGTTGAATCTTGCCAAACAAGCCGGCGTCGAGTCCCTGCCTTTCATTGAAGACTTCGAACCCGCGTAACAGATTAAATCCAATCGTTCCATGTAGCTCACGCTTGAAGCGTGAGCTACGAGGTTAAATATGCTTGATCTCTCCCAACTCTTGCGCGTTCCATATGTAGACAGCGGATTAAAGTTTGACATCTCACCCGATGGGCAGAGATTGGTCTTTGCGTGGAATAAAACAGGAAGATGGGAGCTCTACGAAATGTCATTGCGAGGAGGGCGCTCTTCCAGACGAAGCAATCCCCAACACAACCAGGGGGGTCCTTCACTCGAAGAACACTCGCTTGAAATTACATCAGCTATTGATGGCTCAAAATTCTCTCCGAAATTTTCTCCTGACGGAACAATGCTGGCGTATGCGCTGGATATTGACGGCAGCGAGTCGTATCACATTGTGGTCCATGATCTCAGCACAAACCTATCCACTGATCTGACACCGCACATCGCCTACGCACATCAACCGAATTTCTCCTGGTCGCCGGATGGAAAAATACTGGCTGTGCTTTCAGACAAGCACGGACAATTTGCGCTGCACCTGATCCACCTGGACGGTACGCCGGGGCGAATGATAAAGAATGTGTTTCGTCCATGCTGGGACGTCGCCTGGTCGCCTGATGGGCAGTGGATCGCGCTTGAAGCGGAATCAACGGCGAGTGATAGAAGCATTTATGTGATGCCAATTAATCGTCCACGCAAGACGGGCAAAGGCAAACCGATAAAAGTTCCCACAACGAAATTAGATTTGAATGCACAACATCCTGCATGGTCGCCCGATTCTAAATTCCTGGCATTCTCAGGGGAGAACGGTGAATGGCACGATATTGGATTGTTTAATGTCGAGACTCAGGAAATCACCTGGGTCAACGAATCCACTGGGGATGATACTCAACCTGCGTGGTCGCGGAGCGGGGAAACGATCGGGTGGGTACATTCTGAAGGAGCAAGGACCAGCTTTCAGTTTAAGAAAGGAAGCGATGTTGTTAAGCAGAAAAAAGTTGGAGATGGAGTCCATTACTTACCGCAGTTCACGGATGAGGGTGTTGTAATTCTGTATGAAGATCCAAGGCATCCATGTGATTTGTGGAAGATAAATCTTGAAGACGATTCGATCCAACAATTGACGAATTCATTGCCTGACGATTTACGGAACGCGGAATTTATTCAGCCTGAAGAAGTTTCTTACCCAGGCAAAGATGGGATGCAAATCCCTGCATTGTTGTATCGCGCCAAAGACAGCAAGCGCGCCGTGATCAACATTCACGGCGGACCAAATTGGCTGTTCCAGTTCTTATGGCATCCGATCATGAGCTATATGGCTTCACGCGGCTGGACGGTGCTTGCGCCGAATTATCGCGGCTCGACAGGCTATGGCAAAAAATGGCAGAACGCCAGCCGCTATGATATGGGCGGCGTGGACACCGATGATTGCGCGGCGGGCGTGAAATATTTAATTGAAAATGGATTGGCTGACAAGGATAAGATCGGCGTCACTGGCAGAAGTCATGGCGGCTATCTGACGATGACCTGCATGACGATGTATCCCGAATTATTTGCAGCGGGTTCGGCGGTTGTGCCATTCTTGAACTGGTTGAAATCGCATAAAAATTCACGTGAAGATCTACAGCATTGGAATATCGAAAACATGGGCGACCCTGAAGACAACAAAGAGCTGTGGATCGCGCGTTCGCCATATTTCTTTTTGGATAAAGTCAATGCGCCTGTGCAAATGATCTGCGGTGGAAATGATCCGCGCTGCCCTGCGTCTGAGTCACTTGATGCGCGTGATAAACTTGTCGAACTTGGAAAAGAAGTAGAACTGCTACTGTACAAGGATGAAGGCCATTCATTTTTAGATACAGAAAATATTATTGATTCAGAAGTAAGGCGTGTTGAGTTTTTAGCGAAGGTTTTGGAAAATTAGAATATGTCATTGCGAGAAGGCACTCTCCCCGACAAAGCAACTTCTTAATCGAGTGGAGATTGCTTCGTCACTAAAGACAAGATCGCTCCTCGCAACGACATAACATACAAAGAGGAGATTTTATGGGTCAATTGAATTTTCTTTCAGAAGATGATGTCAAGCGGATACATCATGCAACCCTGCGGATCCTGAATGAAGTCGGTTATGTGTGGACGCATAAGGAAAGCCTTGAAATCCTGACAGGCGCGGGCTGCAAGATAAAGGGCAACCGTGTATATTTTCCGCCGGAGTTGGTGGAAGACAGCATCCAGAAAGCTGGGAAGCGTCCCAGCATCCGCGGGCGCGGGGGCGTGACAAAGACTCTCGGCGACGGCAATTTATATTTCCATAATCTCGGCGGCGCGCGCGATATTTATGACGCGAAGACAGGCGATCATCGCATTGCTCAATTGCAGGATGTGCGCGACTCAACGCGCGTGTTGGATGCACTGGAAAACTGCAATACCATCACGCCCTTCTTCACGCCGCAGGATGTGCCGGGCGAATTGATGTCGCTGGCGATGTACCGCCACGCGCTTCCGTTCACCACCAAGCCTTTACAGGGTCCCGGTGTGCAGTACGGCCCTGAAACCAAATTCGCGGTGCAAATGGCGGAAGTGATCGGGAATCCGAAAGAGGTTTTGACGCTTGCGCTATCGCCCGTTTCTCCGCTCACCATTCCGGACCATGAAGCAGAAGCCGTGATCGAGATTGCGCGCGCAGGCATCGCCTTTGGCGCGCTGCCCTGCCCCACGGCGGGCGCAACAGGCCCCATGACGATCAGCGGATCGATCGCGCAGCAAAACGCGGAGACGCTGGCTGTGGTGATCCTTGCTCAATTGGTAAACCCCGGTCTGCCGATCATCTATTGCGGACGCCTTGCCATGATGGAACCGCGGATGGGTTCATCCGTTTGGGGCGGCGTGGAATTGGGACTCGCCTCGGCAGGCACGGTTCAACTCGGACATCATTATGGGTTCCCGGTCAACGTGTATGGATTCTCCACGAATGCGCACACCATTGACGCGCAGGATGGCTTTGAACGCGGGCTGAACGCGGCCATTCCCGCGCTGGCTGGAGCGGATGAACTTTCCGGCATCGGCGAGATGGAAGCGGGCGTGATGGGTTCTTACGCACAGATGGTTCTGGATAACGAGCTGGCTTTTAGCATTCAGAGATTAAGGCGCGGTTTCAGCGCGGATGAAGATGCGCTGGGCGTTGATATTATCGCGGCAGTCATGGACGGCTCGCGCAACTTCCTCGGTCAAAAGCATACGATGAAATATATCAAGGCTGGCGAAGTACAATTGACAAAACTTGCAGAACGAAATTCCTGGGAGACCTGGGAACGGAAAGGCAAACAAGGCATGCTGGAACGCGCCATTGATGAAGCCGAACGAATTTTACGCGAACATGAAGTGGAGCCGCTTGAGCCGCAGCAGGAAAAGGAACTTGATAAGATCATGGAAGCGGCGGAAAAAGAATTGGTGAAGAAGAGATAATTTATGCATGGTGGTCTCGATACACTCACAAAGAACGACCACCGGAATATATTAGAAATCAGGAGAGAACAGACATGTTAAAACAGGCACATGCAATTTCAGAGGAATTGATCGAATGGCGCCGCGATTTCCATATGCACCCCGAAGTTGGTTTCGATGTTTACCGCACAGCCGGTATCGTGGCGGACGAATTGGAAAAGATGGGATACCGCGTCAGGCGTGGTGTTGGAAAGAGCGGTGTTGTGGCTGATATTGGCGAAGGCGGCAAGATGATCGCCATCCGCGCCGACATGGACGCCCTGCCCTTGCAGGAGTTGAATGCGTTTGACTACAGATCAACCAATGAAAATAAAATGCACGCATGCGGGCACGACTCACACACTGCGATGGCATTGGGCGCCGCGCAGCTGCTTGCAAAAGAAAACCTTAATGGCAGAATTCGATTCCTGTTCCAGCCTTCAGAAGAAGCGGCGGACGAAGAAGGAAAGAGCGGCGCTGTACGCATGGTGGAGGACGGCGCGATGAACGGCGTGGATTATGTCATTGCGCAGCATGTTGACCCAACCCAACCCGTCGGCACGATCGCGATCAATGCAGGACCGTGTTCCGGCGGAGTCGATTCGTGGTATGGGACCATCAAAGGCAAGGGTGGGCATGGAGCCTATCCGCACACAACCGTGGACCCGTTCTATTTGCTGGCACACATCATCTTCGCGCTGAATGCGATCCCTTCGCGCAGACTGGATCCATTTGCGCCTGCCGTGATCAGTATTGGGTCGATCAATGGCGGATTCACAGAAAATGTGATCCCTGACAGCATCAAGATCACCGGGACATTGCGCTTCACAACGCTGGATGTGCAGAAACAGATCCATGATGAGATCAAACGCGCTTTTGAAACCGCCCGCGCGCTTGGCGGAGATTACGAACTTAAACTTGAGATCGGCGCGCCTCCGATGATCAATGATGAATATGTCTCAAAGGTAATGGAACAAGCCGGCATAGATATGCTCGGCGCGGAAAACGTGCAGGAACAACGCAAGACGCTCGGCGCGGAGGATTTTGGCGCATTCATGGAGCACGCGCCCGGCGCCATGTACACGATCGGCGTACAAAAAAGCGGTCATGAAGAGTACCTGCTTCACCATCCTAAATTCGAACTTGATGAACGCGCGCTGCCGATCGGTACTGCCATGCTGGTGGATACAGCGCTAAGGTTCTTAAAAGCCTGACCCGGACAAGTCGAAACCAAAAAGGGTTTGACCACAAAGGAAATCCCTGAAAAACCTTCGTGATTCTTTGTGACCCTTTGGTAAAAATGATCGTACAAAATTTCCAAGTTCCTAAAATCAGCGGAGGGCACATGCACACCATATTGAAATCAAACGGTAAGGAAGTTGTCATCGGCATTGATAAACCTTTTGTCATCATTGGCGAAAAGATCAACCCGACGGGGATCAAAAAATTGGGGCTGGCGCTGGTTGAAAATAACATGGAGTATGTTATCCATCTCGCAAAGAGACAGGTGGCATGGGGCGCGGATGTGCTGGATGTGAATGTGGGACATCCGCAAATTGATGAAGCCGCGATGATTGCCATCGTTGTTGAAGCGGTGCAGTCTGCGGTGGATGTTCCGTTGTGCATCGACTCGAACGACCCGAAGATCCTGGAGGCGGGGCTTAAATTTGCGACGGGCAAGCCGCTCATCAACTCTGTCAACGGGGAGGAAAAACAATTGAGCGCTGTCCTGCCGATCGTTAAAGAAAGAGGCGCGGCTGTTCTCGGGCTGACCATCGGCGAGAGCGGCATCCCCGCCACAGCGGAGGAGCGTCTTATCGTAGCGGGTCATATCATCGAGCGCGCCGCGAAGATGGGCATTCCGATTGAAGACATCATCATCGATCCGCTGGTGATGACCGTGGGACATAACAGCCTGGCGGCGACGGTGACGCTAAAGGCGATCGAGTTGATCCGAAAAGAATACGGCGTGAACATGAGCCTGGGCGCGAGCAATGTTTCGTTCGGATTGCCCGACCGACATTCGGTGAACAGCGCCTTCCTCGCGCTGGCAATGCAGGCGGGCGTGACCTGCTCGATCACCGACCCGATCAAGCTGGGGAGTTCGATCCGCGCCACCGACCTGCTGTTGGGACGGGATGCGAATTCGATCCGTTATTTGAAATATTTCAGGGCGACGGAAAAGTTAAGAGAAGCAGAAGCGGCAGTGAAATAGGATTATGATCCTGCCGAAGCGATCTCCCGAATGTAAGCAAGGAGATTGTTTCGGCGAACCGCCGCCCTCGCAATAACCTTTCGAGAATTACGGATCGCAAGATTACCGCCTTTTTACGGTTGGGCAACCTCCTTAAACTCAATTTTGCACAAATTATTTTTATAGGGACAATAAGTATGTTGACTAAAACATCACAAACCTTAACCTACTTAACTGCATTCCTGTATTTTATCCTCGGAATTTTGATGTTCGTCTTGCCTGAACGTTTGGCACCATTATTCGCTTGGAAAGTGACTGGCTTCATGACAATGACTATCGGCGCATGGTGCTTGGGCAATGCCTTCCTATCATGGATCACCGCAAGGCGATGGGAATGGAAGTTAGTTTATTCAACCCTGATTTATTTGTGGTTATTTGGCATACTTGAGACCTGTGTCGTGATTGCGTTTAGAGAAAAACTCAACCTCGAGCATCCCATTGCATGGTTGTACCTTGCAGCTTTGTTGGTTAACGACCTTACCGCAATCTTCGGCATCTTTGATTGGCTCAGAATCCGTCCAGCACTCGAAAGATTTGGACTAGAGATGAATGGGCTGGCATTTAGTATCGTGGTCGTTTTTATACTTTTCGTAGGTTTCTTATCTATATACGGCATAATCGCAAAGATCGGAGCATTTGGCACCAATGGTGGTATTTTTCCTGAAGTGATGTCTTCATTTACGTTACGTAGCTTCGCAGTATTTTACTTATCCTTGACTCTGGCTATGATCCCTCACATCTGGGACAAAAATCTAAACACCCTCTTACATCACTCTCTTGCCTCGTATGGTTTGGTTGTAATTATCACGCTCGCAGCCTTTGCTTATCTTTCTCTTTTCAATTTTGCCCAACGCCCTGGTGGTTTAATGTACTTTGGGGCTTATCTTGCAGTAGGAATTCCTTTGCCCCTAGCATTTCGAAAATTTGGAACAGGGACTCGAAAACCGTAATGTCTCATTATCTCTATTTAGATAAATATTCTTCTTTAGTTAGTATGTCTTGCGTTCATAGAAGTTGCCCAACACTGCCCGCGCTTTCGGGAAAGCGGCCCCAAACGGCGG
>NZ_JADJSO010000071.1:0-98864 GCF_016711665.1 Candidatus Villigracilis saccharophilus | reverse complement strand
ACTGGAGGTGAAAGAGGCGCTAAAGATCGTTAACCTGGTTGAAAAAGAGAAAGACCCGCCGCTGGCGCTTTCATTCGGCCAGCAGAAGCGCGTGAGCATTGCGGCCATTCTTGCAATGCGTTCGCGTATCCTTGTGATGGATGAGCCGACTGCCGGGCAGGATTATCAGAATTACATGAACTTCATGGATTCGATCTTGCAAATGCCTGCTTTTGAAGCCATCATTTTTATCACGCACGATGTTGACCTCGCGGCAATTTACGCCAATCGTGTTTTGATCATTTCGGATGGAAAGCTGATTGCAGATGGCAAACCGCAGGATGTGCTCCGCGACTTTGATCGACTTCAAAGCCAACCGCATCATTCCGACCTCATTGCTGGCTCTCAACCTCAAGCGACTCGGCACGACGGGACGTTTCGTGAGAGCGAGGCATTGGCACATATTTAAAATTGGAGCGCCATAGGTTCTGTCACACTCCAAAAAAACAAAAAGGAGAAGGTAAGATGGATAAGAAATTCACCAATGTATTAATTCTATTAGTTGTTAGTACTTGCCTTGTTTGCTGTTGTTATGTTCGTGCTTGGCCCGGGAGAGCCTGCTGAAGGAGCTGTTCTTAAATCTTTCCAGTAGATCAGGCTAGTGTGGTTTCCCGCTTTGTGTTTGTTGTGGTTGGCATTGCCATCGCGTTCGGCGTGTACTTTGCCACACAAGCCAACAAAGCCTGGGAAGTTGGAACACGCGAAGTAGTGTGGATGGCCATCGGTGCGGCGTTGTATGCTGTGTTCTCATGGCTGTTCAATGGCACCGTATTCGTTGTTCCTTCCGCGAGCCAGGTTGCGCTTCGCCCCGCGATCGCAATCCCAATGTTCTTTGGTTTTGCATTTGGACCCATCGTTGGTTTCTTCACGGGTGCAGTTGGCAACATGTTCGGCGATGCGCTCACGGGCTTTGGCCTTTCTCCGCAATGGAGCATTGGCAACGGCTTGATCGGTTTCGTCTCTGGCATGTGGATGTTATTCTCTGATAAGAAGAAGAGCATGGACACAGTGCTTTATGTCAGCGGCGCATTGGCTGTCATTACCGCCTTGTTATTCTTCATGAATCGCAGTATGCCCAATATGCTTTATTTTGATGTGGAAAACGGTATTTTCGGCGACGCGCAGATTTCTCTCTTTGCAGGTATCGCGATCCTGATCGGCTTTGCCCTGATTTTCGGCGTTCGTTATTTCTTCAAGAGTAATGAAGATGTCGCGACCGCAGTCACATGGGGTATGTTGGGCAACATTGTCGGGCTTCTCTTTGCTTCGCTTTCCGATATTGTCATCAACGGATTGAGCCTGCCTGCCACCATCGTTGGACAATTCCTGCCCGCGGCTGGTCCCAACCTGATCTTCGCCGCCATTCTTGTTCCGATGCTGGTTGTTGCGTACACTTCCACTCGCAGACAGTCTGGTCGTTAGTTTGTCATTACGAGGCCCTTAAGGTTTCAAAAGGTCCTTTAAGGGATCTTCATCGATATAATGGTGAATCATGCTTGTTGCTTGGCGTTATCGTAAACGTGAAAATTCCTTCATCCAAAGTTTTGATCCGCGCGCGTGGGTCATCTTCTTTCTTTGCTTTCTTTTCTCCACGCTCTCATTTTGGGATGTGCGTTATTTACTTCCCTTTTTTGCCATAGCCATGTTTTCTTTGCTCACCTCTGGCGTGAAATGGCATGAAGTGCGCCGCGCATTTTTGTTCATTATTGTCCTTGTTTTTTTCTTCTCGATACTAACCTTTCTTACAGGCCGCGGCGGGACGGAAGTGTATGCAGAGGAACATTTGATCCGCGAGTTTAGAGCGCCTTTTTCCATCCTCGGCTGGACTCCTGTTTTGAAGGTCACTGTTGAACGGTCATTCTACGCATTGAGCCAACTGGTGCGCGCATCCAGCATGGCGGTGATGACTGTTTTAATCCCTTACTCGCTCAACCCCGCCTTATATGGGATCACGTTTAAAGGGCTGCGTCTCCCCGATAAATTTGCCTACGCCATGGATTTGACCATGCGCTTCATCCCGACCTTTGGCAGGGATTTCCAACTGACAATGGATGCCCAGCGGGCGCGCGGCTATGAACTTGAGAAGATCAACGGCGGTTTGATTGCGCAGGTACGGAAATTGGGCCCAATTGTTGTGCCCGTGACCATTCATGCGATCATCAGCAGTGAAGATATTATTGACGCGATGGATCTGCGTGCCTTTGGCGTTGGTCCGCGCACCTGGCTGGACGTGCTGACCTATCAGACGCGGGATAGAGTCTTGATCGCAGTAGGTGTGGCAATACTGGTCACTTCGATTGTTTTGGCTTTTATGGGACTGGGGAAGTTTTGGGTGCCAGAAGCTTTGATGGGAATGTTTTAGTCAAGTGTGGTATGAAAGCACTACCCTCGCAACGACATTTTTAATAAAAAATCCGCCGTGATGAACGGCGGATTTTGTTTAATGATGTGAGTGTGTTTCCCCGGCTGTTACTCTGAAATCCAGATGATTTTGCTCGGGAGCGAAGACGCATGTGGCAAAATCTGTGAAGGCGCAGGGTGGGTTGTAGGCTTTGTTGAAATCTATGAATATATGACCGTCGGCATCCTTATCTGTGACAAGATAGCGGCCGGTGGGGTAGGTTTCATCTTTGCTGGTTAGGTCTGAGAAGCGGATAAAGAATGTGCCGTCATCTTCCTGATTTACATCAAGCTGGTATGATTTTTCATTGTATTGAAAGGATAAATAGCCTTCAACAGGGAATTCTGATTTATCACCTGCCACATCCGGGAAGTAGGACATCTTGGGACGGTCATAAGCTGTGTATGTCGCAGGGACGCGAAAATTTTCATCGATGTCGAACCAGGTGCGGGCGGGGAAGGATCGCCTTTCTTCGCGTTGATTATCCCAAATGCGGACACCAAATTTATTTCCACGTTGAATGACCACGAGTTGGACATCCTGTAATTTAATAAAACTTGGCGTTTCGGAGATGTCTGGCTGAAGGACGGCGAAATCTTTATCAAGGCCGTTCACCTCAATTTTTTGGCCGGGGTTGGCACGCAATGAAATGGATTTGCCGTTGTATTCAAGATGACCGATATTGGCGGGGATGCGCGCCGGAAGTAGAATTTCGGATTTGGGGTCCGAGCCAAGTTGGTTTTTTCCAAGTTTCAGCCAGTACAAGCCTGCTAACGCGATCCATCCATTTTCCTTGCGGATGGTTTCGTCGCGTTCTTTGCGCCATTCATGGATGGAGTGTTGATAGGTGTCGTTTGCCATGTTGGGATTATACCTGTACAAAAAAGAGTTAGGAAGCCCATTTAAAAAGAACAGACCCATCCCTTTAAGGACGGGTCTGTTGATAAGCCGCAATATCTAACCAGCAACGATCGGTGTTGCGAAGTAATAGATCAAGCCGATGACCAGGGTGATGATGGAGAACAGCGAGAAGAATCCGCGCAGGTTGCTTTCTTCCTTGTTGATGGATGCCCAGCCTGCAAAAGCAAGTCCAATTGCCATGATGGTCAGCACCAGTTGAAGGTGATCGCCGCGTTCGTTCCAATTTGTCGCTAGGATAAATTCAGACTCTGAAGTGCTGAAGAACTCGCTGGAGGTGACCGCCATGTCCGTGTAATATTGATCGTCCCACACGGCATTGGGGTCGCGGGCAATGGCGTCCTGTAGCTGTTGCGAGAAATTGAACTGGTAGTAGTCTGCCGCCTCAGGATTGGTGTCCTGATTGATGTACCAGTTATCGTAGTAATTGTAGTCCTGTGAAATATTCTGATTTTCGGTGAGATATTCAGCGTTGCCATCATTCAGTGCTTGCATGCCTTTGATTTCGGCGTCATTTTGATTGCCATCCGCCAAAGCGCCCTGATAGCTGGCTAAGGCTGTGAAAACGCTCAAAACAGTGATCAACATGCCGAGCAAAATCTCATTGCCTAGAAAAATAACGATCCTCTTCATTTTACGGTATCTCCTGAAAAATTTGAAATAAGTCAATTGCTGTGACGGCGATACTATACCAGAATTTGGGGATTGTAGGTTTACATTTTTGTTATAAAATGGTGACAGTTTTTATACTCAATACACAATCTGACCAAGGAGAGAAAGATGGGATTAAAACCTGACCACTGGATCCGCAAGATGGCGCATGAACAAAAAATGATCGAACCGTTCGTGGAGAACCAAGTCCGCGAGGGAGTGATCTCTTATGGCGTGTCTTCCTATGGATATGATGTGCGTGTTGCAAATGAGTTCAAGATATTTACAAATGTATTTTCTGCGACGGTTGACCCGAAGAATTTTGATGTTAAATCCATGGTTGATTTTGTCGGGGATGTGTGCGTAGTTCCGCCGAACTCGTTTGCCCTGGCACGCACGATCGAATACTTCCGCATCCCGCGCAAGGTGTTGACGATCTGTCTGGGCAAATCCACTTATGCACGGTGCGGGATCATTGTGAACGTGACTCCCTTTGAACCTGAATGGGAGGGATTTGTAACGCTTGAGATCTCCAATACCACACCGCTGCCTGCGAAGATATATGCCAATGAGGGGTTGGCACAGGTTCTTTTCTTTGAGGCAGATGAAGAATGCGATACGTCATATGCGGATAAGAAGGGCAAGTACCAAAACCAGCAATCGATTGTTTTGCCAAAGTTGTAGTGAGAAAAGAGCCGCTTCTGATGATGCGGCTCTTTTTATTTTAGTTCTCGTAAGAATATGTGTTGAATGGAAGGTTTATGCAGAATCAGTGCAAGGACAAACATGGACAAGGCGATCCATAATAGCGCGGGAGGATCAAGAATGACGCCAGAGATCAGCCCGGCGATCAATAAATAGAAGTGGGAGAGGAACGGAACCCAAAATGCCAATGGATCGATCGGGGTTTGATAAAAGCGCGGCCGTGAAACGATCACAACAAAGAGCGCGCCGATCAATACCGGGGCAATGGTCAGGGTGTGGTAATCAAAGGGAATGATGAAGGTGATGAAGGCGTTGGTGAACATCACACATAACAAGCCGATGATGATCCCAAAGAACGAGGGCAGCCACCGTCCGATCCAATCACTACGGAGTGCCACGAGACGGTATCCAAATGAGAATGATGAAACAACCCAGAACCACGCCCAAAAGTTTGCATAGGGAACACCGAAATATTGAAAATTCAAGCCCTGTCCCCAATCCCAAAAGCCGAGGCGGATGGCGATGGTGTCCATTGCCAGATCGATATTTAGCGCGAGCAAACCGTCGAGTACGGGGCGGGTGAAATAGGGCAGGTTGCTGCCATCTGAGAATTCCATGACGGCGTAGATAATACTGCTCCATGCGACGCCAATGCAAAGCGGAACATCCAGCACCATAAGCATGAATTGCCCATATTGGTATGCATTTAATTGGCGGATGGTGGCAAGTTCCAGCAGAACTCCGAATGTTGTGCCGGCTATTAATTTAAGCAGATTGGGGGCGCCGCGCTTCAGCGCGTGGTGGAAGCAAAGCGCAAATTGGATATAGATGACAACTTCAAAGAGAATAAAGTAACTGTTTGGCATGGATACTACACGCCCAGCCAATCCCCCGCCATTTTCGCCAGCCCCGCAGTTGCACCCTGCCTGGCTGTACATTGCGGAAGTGATTCCAGGAATAACCTGCCATACTGCTTTGTTAGCACGCGTCTGTCCAGAATGGCGACGACACCGCGGTCTGATGCGGAGCGGATCAGGCGGCCAAATCCCTGGCGGAATTTCAAGATCGATTCGGGCAGGTAATACTCATTGAACGAATCTTCGTATAGCTCAGAACGCGCCGCGATGATCGGGTCGGAGGGTACTCCAAACGGGAGTTTGGTGATGACCACGACTGATAACGAATCACCAGGCACATCCACGCCTTCCCAGAAGGAGCGCGTGCCTAGCAATACGGCGCGCTCTGTTGATTTAAAAGATTCGAGCAATGCGTTTGGCGATGCGCCTTCGCCTTGTTCAAATACGAAAATATCCTCTCGTCCCAATGGACCGGTGATGGCTTGCGCAGTTTTCTTGAGTGCCGCATAGGATGTGAATAATACGAGCATCCTGCCACCGGTAGCCTTGGCTGTGGAGATGATGGCTCGGTCAAGCGCCTGTTGATATCCCTGCGCATTTGGTTCAGGCATGTCATTGGCAACATAGAGCAGGGTGCTTGATTCGTAATCGAATGGTGAACCCAGCGCGAGTGTATTTACCTCGTCTGCGGACAGTGTGTTACGTAGATAGCGAAACTCGCCATGCGTGGTTAGCGTGGCAGATGCCATGATAACGCAGGCTTTTTTGTGCCATAAGTGTTCTTGAACCAGTGGGCCAACGCGCAGAGGAGCGGCGTTCAATGACAGTCTCTCTCCGCGCGGATTTACTTCGACCCAATAAATTAGATCATTGGATGGTTTACTCATCATCCCGGAAGACGCAGCCTCGGCTTCTGCCATTCGGCGCATTAGACTGCCAAGATTTCCCATTACATCTTGAACGTTTTCATGACCTTCTGCATACACATCGCCAAGCGCCCTGTAAATCTCTTCAAGAGTCTTTAGGAGCAGTCCCATCGTCTCGCTGATCTGATCCCACATGATCTCTACGTTGTCCCAGCCGGGCAGGGTCCGTGAGGCGGGCACAATGCGCAGCTGCCATGAGTAATTGCTGGACGGCTGCCCCTCACGCTGTATGGAGATAAAATCACCGAGCACATTGAAAAATTCACGGGTGATTTGTTCGAGGCGGAATGCTTGGTCGGTGGCGTGTTTTGCTTTTTGTTGGAGCAATCCAAAGTCAGAGGGGCGAAGCGCGTCGTGAGTTTCAGTCAGCAATCTGCCGAGCAGCCCTGCGGAGGATCCGCCCAATTCCTTCAACATCCGTTCCAGATCATTTTGGGTCATGCGGAACGAAAGCGCGCTTGTTACAGCGTTTTCCATGTGATGTGCTTCATCCACGATCACATAATCATATTCGGGTAGAACCTTGCTGCCAGTTGAAACATCAGAAAGCAGAAGCGCATGGTTCACGATCAACAAATGTGAGCCCAGCGCAGCTTGCTTGGCGCGGTGGAACGGACAGGTTCCACTCATTCGTCCAAGGCAGGTCTCGGTGGTGCAGTTATCATCTTCGGCGGAAAGCCTGCTCCACACTTCGCGTTCGATCGGACCCGTTAAATTCAATTCATTCCTGTCGCCGCTGTCGTTTTCCAATTTCCAGACGATGAGTTTTGCCAGCACCCGCATTTCGTTCGCATCCTTTGGACCGTGCTGACGCATAAATTGTAGCCTGCGAGGGCAGAGATAATTTGAGCGGCCTTTGAGTACTGCGGCACGTACATCCAAACTTAATGCGGCTTGCAGGTCGGGGATATCTTTTTTGATGAGCTGGTCTTGCAGGTTGATGGTGTTCGTAGATACGACCACACGGGTATTGTTCCGTACTGCGAATATGGCAGCCGGAACCAGATAGGCGAACGATTTGCCGACACCCGTTCCAGCCTCGACCAGTAAATGGTTGCCGTTCGAGAGGGCGTTAGCCACCGCTTTGAGCATATCCACCTGTTCCGGGCGATGCTCGTAGGATTCAAAGTATTGGGAAAACGGACCGCCGTACTCCAAAACAGAGGCAATCTCTTCGGGGTCAAGTGGAATTGGCTTTTCGTTATTCTCAATGGGAGAACTATCGTTTTTTGTTGAAACAGGTTTAGGCGCTGGAACAGAAGTACTTTTTGTCGACTTGGATTTGATACCCTCTTTGGCTCTGGCTTGAAGTGCCTGTTCGAACGCCCAGCCTGCATCCCAATCCACAAAATTACTAAGCTCAACGATCTCCTGCAAAGTTTCCAACGGAAGTTCCTTCGCAATATCAAGCAGGCGCACATAAGCGGCTTGTGTGACACGTGCATCGTCCAGGGCGCGGTGTGTGGCGGGGAGGGGGATGTTAAGCTGTTGACCAAGTGAACCGAGGTTATAGCGGCTTGCTGTAGGCATTAGGACGGATGCCAGTTCGTACGTGTCAATTGTTTGGTGATATGGGAACAGCCCCGCTTTGCGTAGAAAGCCAATGTCAAATTTGACGTTATGCCCGAGGATGGGCGCGTCGCCGACGAAATCTAAAAGTTCCTGCTTGATGTCGATCAGGCGCGGAGCTTGACGCACCATGGCGTTGTCAATGCCGGTCAAGCCAGTAATGAATTCTGGAATGGCTTTGCCTGGGTTGATGAGCGTCGAGAATTCATCTTCCACGCGGCGGCCGTTGAATTTCACAGCGGCGATTTCAATAATGGCTTCGCGGTTTTCGTCGAGACCTGTGGTCTCTATGTCAATTGAAACGATGGATGTCATAGTACGGAATGTCCCGCAATTATGGAATTCGGCATTTGGTTTTGGCTCGTTTTTTACAAAAATCTTAATCGTTCGTGTTTTTTTAGTTAGAACAAGTGTACCATGAAATAATTACGGAATTCTTGCGATTCACAAAATCCCTGGCTTTCTAAAAAAGGTAGTGGAAAACGTTGGTCTATCCCTAAAAATTAAACTTGGGTGGCTCTTCCCTGTGTATGAAATTTGTCAGGATTGTATAGTTACCTTTGTTACTTGTTGATTGTGTAAAATGTCACTATTCTTTAAGTTAGGGGAGCGAATCTTTACTGCGAATGGGCGACCATGGTCGGGCCGAGCAGCAACTGTTTTAGGTCTGTCGTGTCCTTTACGCGGCAGGTTGAGTTGCAAAGCACGGAGGCGTTTATGCCCCAAATGACAGATGAGAGAGTCCGCGCGGGGTTGGCTCGTGAGGAAGACCTTTCCCTTTTACATGAAGTGAGTATGAAGACTGCGGGCGTTTCGCATTTGGAGATGTGTATCCAGTGTGGAACCTGCGGCGGTTCCTGCCCGGTGGCCGAGGATATGGACCATACACCGCGCATGTTGTTTGCGATGCTGCGGGCAGGCATGCGCGGTGAGGTGCTGCGCAGCAATACGCCGTGGTTGTGCGTATCGTGCTATCACTGCGTGGTGAGGTGTCCGCAAGAAGTGCATATCGCGGATGTGATGTATACGCTGAAGGGCATGGCGATCCACGCGAAGCTGTACACCGATTCAACAGCGCCGCATTTCTCTCAGACCTTTGTGGACATGGTGGAAACCTTCGGGCGCAGTTACGAGCTTGGGCTGGCGACGCGGCATTACCTGCGGCATTTTCCGCTGCGGCTGCCGGGTATGATGCCGATGGGATTGGGAATGATGTCGAAGGGGCGCATGGCGATCACGCCGAAACGAATTGAGAACATCGACCAATTACACGCGATCTTACAGCGCGCCAAGCAGCTGGAGATGACCTCATGAAAAAATATCTTCTCTACCCGGGTTGTTCAATGGACTCCAGCGCGAAGGCATATATGGAGTCGCTCAATTCCATTGTGGAGCCGCTGGACTTGCAATTGGAAGAGATCAGGGATTGGAATTGCTGCGGCGCGACGGAGTATCTCGGCATCAATCTCATCCCTGCTTATTCGTTGATCGCGCGCAATCTTGCGTTGGCTTCCAAACAGGTAGATGGTACACGTACCGTCGTTGCGCCGTGTTCGGCTTGTTATCTCAATCTTGCCAAGGCTGATTATTACATGCAGGAACGTCCGTCACTGGGGGTGAAGGTGAACGATGCGCTCTCGGCAGGTGGATTGGAATATAAAGCGGGCTCGCTGGATGTGCGCCACCTGATCGACGTTCTTGTCTATGACGTGGGGCTGGATGCCGTCCGAGCGAAAGTGGTGCGCCCCTTGAGCGGACTCAAGGTCGTGCCGTACATGGGCTGCATGTTGCCGAGGCCTGATTATCAACACCGCTGGTCAGACCATGAACATCCCACGGAATTGGATGACCTGCTGCGCGCGCTCGGCGCGGATGTGATCGATTATCCGCTCACGACAGAATGCTGCGGCGGGCACATGACTCAGATCGGGCCTGAGACTGCCTTTGAATTAATTCGCAGACTCGTCTCTGATGCAGACGAGCGCGGCGCGCATTTGATGGCAACGGTCTGCCCGATGTGTCAGATGAACATCGATGCGTATCAAAATGAAACGAATCATTTCTTCCATACAAATTATCACATGCCGGTTTTGTTCTTCACCCAATTGATGGGTCTCGCCTTTGGGAAGGAACCTGGCGAGTTGGGCATTGGCTTGGAACTGGTCAGTGCGCGGAATGCGCTGGCGAACATCGGCATTGAAGTGCCTGTGACGCAGGAACCAGCCGCGCCGAGAAAAAAGGATGAAGGGCTGCCCATGCCGCGTCGCTGGACCAAGCACGAGGCGAAGAAGGAGGCGGTGAAATGACAGAGCGAGTTGGAGTCTATGTCTGTCACTGCGGGTCGAACATCTCAGGCACTGTGGATGTTGTCGATGTTGCAAACTGGGCTGCTGAAAAACTTGGGCGGCAGGGTGTGGTTATTGCGCGTGAATATAAATTCATGTGTTCGAGCCTCGGGCAGGAATTTATTGAGAAGGACATCAAGGAACTTGGCTTGACGCGTGTGGTCGTGGCGGCGTGCTCGCCGCATTTGCACGAAAAGACATTCCGCACGGCGGCGAAGAACGCGGGATTGAATCCGTATTTGGTGGAGTTGGCTTCGATCCGCGAGCAGGTCTCGTGGGTGCATTCAGATAAAGCTGTCGCGACGGCAAAGGCCAAGGCTGTTGTATCAGGCGCGGTGTCGAGAGTGATCGAGAATCGTCCGCTGGAGGAAATTAAAGTTCCGATCAATCCGAATACATTGGTGGTGGGCGGCGGCATTGCGGGAATCCAATCGGCATTGGAAATTGCGAATGCGGGATTCCATGTGTATCTCGTGGAACGCGAGCCGTCCATTGGCGGACACATGGCGCAGTTCGATAAGACTTTCCCCACGCTGGATTGTTCCGCGTGCATTCTCACGCCGCGCATGGTGGAGGTGGGCACGCATCCGAACATCACGCTGTTGACGTGGAGCGAAGTTGAAAAGGTGACGGGCTTCGTGGGCAGTTTCCATGTGACGATCAGAAAGAAGGCGCGCTGCATCAAGGAAGAACTTTGTACGGGCTGTGGAATTTGTCAGGAGAAGTGTCCGAAGAAAGTGATCGATGAAATCTATGAGGCAGGGCTTGGTTATCGCAAGGCGGTGTACACGCCGTTCGCGCAGGCCGTGCCGAAGTACCCCGTGATGGACAAGGAGAACTGCACGTATTTTCTCAAAGGCACATGCAAGGCTTGCGAGAAATTCTGTCCGACGGGCGCGATCGATTTTGAGCAACAGGATGAATTGCTGCAAGTGGATGTTGGCAACATTGTGCTTGCCACAGGCTACGACCTGTTCGATGCGCGGCGTGTGAGCAATTACGGTTATGGACGTTTGCCGAATGTGTTCACGAGTTTGGAGTTCGAGAGATTGTCCAATGCGGCAGGGCCGACTTCTGGCAATATCGTTCTGCGCGATGGAAAGACCGTGCCGAAGAGTGTGGGCATCATCCATTGCGTGGGGTCGCGCGATAAGAATTTCAACAATTACTGCTCGGTCATTTGCTGTATGCAGGGATTGAAGTTCGCGCATCTCGTTCACGAGCGCACGGGCGCAACGGTCTATAACTTTTACATTGACATGCGTACCGCGTACAAAGCCTACGACGAGTTCTATCAACGTGTGATCGAAGAAGAGACTCTCTTCGTGCGCGGCAAGGTGGCCGAGGTCACAGTTGCGGCACGCAATGCACGCGAAAAGGGAAAGCTCATCATTCAAGTGGAGGATACGCTGGCGGGCAAACAGCGCCGCATCCCTGTGGATATGGTCATCCTTTCCAGCGGATTGCAGCCGCGCCACGATGCAAAGGAAGTCGGCAAGATGTTCGGCATCTCGTGTTCCACCGACGGTTGGTTCACCGAGAAGCATCCCAAACTCGACCCGATGGCGACCATGACCGAAGGCGTTTTCATCGCAGGCTGTGCGCAGGGGCCGAAGGATATTCCGTCCAGTGTGGCGCAGGGTGCGGCGGCTTCGGCGCGTGTGCTCGACAAAATTTTGCAGAAGGAAGTTTCGCTGGAACCGATCAAGGCCAGTGTGAATCAAACGTTATGTTCGGGCTGCAAAATTTGCAATGGCATGTGTCCGTTCAACGCGATCTCGTTCATTGAAGATGACAAAGTTTCCTATATCAATCCCGCGCTGTGTCAGGGCTGCGGAACGTGCGTGGCGGCCTGCCCTGCGGGTGCGATCAGCGGCACAGGCTTCAGCAATGAGCAGATCATCGCGCAGATCGATGGGTTGATGTTGAAAAATCTGGTGGATGTGTAATTTGTAAATAGTAAATGGTAATTACTACTTACCAATTACTATTCACCACAGATGGAGACTCGTATGGATAACACTTTTGAACCCACCATCATCGGCTTCACCTGCAACTGGTGCAGCTATCGCGCATCGGATTTGGCAGGGACGGCGCGCATGAAATATGCGCCGAACGTGAGATTAATCCGCTTGATGTGTTCCGGCCGCCTCGACCCTACCTTTGTGCTGCGTGCTCTTTCAGACGGAGCAGACGGCGTGATGATCACGGGCTGCCACCCTGGCGAATGTCATTACATCGAGCAGAATTACAAAGCCTTGCGCCGTTATCTTTTGCTCAAGCGTGTACTTGCAGGTCTGGGCATCGAACCCGAGCGTGTGAAACTGGTTTGGGCCAGCGCGGCGGAAGGCGCACGGTTCGCCGCAGAGACAACTGCATTTGTGGAAGAGGTGCGGAAGTTGGGGCCATTGAATTTAAATGCAGAATGCAAAATGCAGAATGATGAATCTGAAAATTCATCATTCATCAATCCGCATTCATCATTTGAAAAGGAGGTTCACGCATGAACACAAACCCCAAACCCAAATTCGCCATGTACTGGGCCGCCTCCTGCGGTGGATGTGAAATTGCGGTGCTGAATACCCACGAAAAGATTCTGGATGTGGACGCGAACTTTGAAGTTGTCTTCTGGCCTGTGGCGATGGATGCAAAATATCATGATGTAGAAGCGATGGAAGACGGCTCGATCCTGCTGACCCTCTTTAATGGCGGAATCCGCAACGATGAGAATGAGCACATTGCTAAATTATTGAGGCAGAAATCGAAGATTCTCGTTGCGTTCGGTTCATGCGCCTGTGAAGGTTGTATCCCCGGGCTGGCGAATCTCAGCCCCGTGGGTGATATTGTCCGCACAGCGTTCAATACCATCACGACGGATAACCCGAATGCAATCTATCCGCGTACAAGTTATGACGTGCCTGAAGGTGAATTGCATATTCCGACCCTTTCACGGATGGTTCGTCCGCTCGAAGAGGTTGTGGATGTGGATTACTTCATGCCAGGCTGCCCGCCTGAGAGTCATCAAATTGCGGCGGTGATCGATCTGGTCATCAAAGTTGTGAAGGGAGAAGCGGAATTGCCGCCGAAAGGCTCGGTCATTGGTTGTGGAGATTCCACAGTCTGCGATGAATGTCCGCGGGCGCGGAATGTGAAATTCATCAAGGAGTTCAAGCGCATTCAGGATGTCGCGCCTGTTGACCCAACCTTGTGCCTGCTCGAGCAGGGGATTCCATGCAACGGGCCTGCCACACGCAGCGGATGCAATGCGCGCTGTCCGCAGGCAGGGACGCAGTGTATTGGCTGTTACGGTCCCGCGGATGGTGTGATGGATTACGGCGCGCGTCTCATCACCGCGTTTTCATCAGTCATTGACGCGAACACACCCGAAGAGATTGAGCATATCCTCGATGGAATCCCCGACCCGACGGGACAGGTGTATCGGTTTAATTTGGCGGGGTCGCTGCTGAAGGCCAATAGAGAAGTGTGGAAAGTAGAAAATGGTTAGTGGAAAGAACGAAATATAAGATGAAAGAAGGTCGTTTGATCCTCGAAAAGGAGAATGACATGAACACAAAATTGACCGAAAACACTGAGCCTATTGAAGACCGTAGTGCTCTTTTGGAAAATTCCCTCATTGAAGAATATCTCAAAGAGAAGGGTTATTCCCATGAAGATCTCAAAAAACTTCCTGCTGATTTGGTGGAAAAATTGATGAAGGGAGCCTCGCAGTATGCGTCACTCAAAATGGAAGAGGTCAAGGCGCGGGCGCATCTTATCAAGGAATTGCATGACGATGCTTCGGCTCTGGAGAAGTGAAAAAATAATAAGTGAAACGTGATTTTATGTGTCACGTTTCACTTATCACGCAGCAAAGCTCGGAGGCTTTATGAATCAACGCATCACCATCGACCCAATCACCCGTCTCGAAGGTCACGGCAAGATCGAGATATTCCTCGATGACAAAGGCAATGTTGCCAACACCTATTTTCAGATTCCCGAACTGCGCGGATTTGAACGATTCTGTGTCGGACGTCCCATTGAGGAGATGCCGCTGATCACGAATCGCATTTGCGGGGTCTGCCCCGAGGCACATAATATGGCGGCGTCCAAAGCTGGAGACATGGCCTATAAAGTGGACCCGCCGCGTACGGCAAAACTCTTGCGTGAGCTGTTGTATTCCGCGTTCTATTGCACCGACCACACCACTCACTTCTACGCTCTGGGCGGGCCTGATTTTGTGATGGGACCTGACGCGCCTGTAGCCGAAAGAAATATCCTCGGTGTGATTCACAAAGTGGGGTTGGAGATCGGCGGCAAGGTGATCCAGATGCGCAAGTATGGGCATACCGTGGTGGAGATGATCGGCGGGCGCAAGGTGCATCCGTGTACGTCCATCCCTGGCGGTATGACCAAGGGCATCACCGAAGAGCAGCGTAAAGAGATCGAAGAGATGGGACGCTGGGCAATTGACTTTGCCCAATTCAGCCTCAAACTGTTCAATGACATTGTGCTCGGCAATAAAGCCTATGTTGACCTCATCCTCGGCGATGTGTACACCCACCGCACGTATTACATGGGCATGGTGGACGAGAACAACAAGATCAATTTCTACGATGGCAAAGTCCGCGTGGTGGACCCGAATGGAAAGGAGTTCGTCAAATACGCGCCGAAGGAGTATGCCGAGCATATCGCCGAGCACGTTGAGCCGTGGACGTATCTCAAATTCCCGTATCTCAAAAAAGTTGGCTGGAAAGGTTTTGTAGATGGCATCGACTCGGGTGTGTACATGGCAACTCCGCTTTCGCGCTTGAATGCATCCGATGGCATGGCAACGCCGCGCGCGCAGGAGGAGTATGAAAAATTTTACGCAACGCTTGGCGGTAAGCCAGTGCATCAACGCCTCGCTACGCATTGGGCGCGATTGGTTGAATTGTTATATGCGGCTGAACGCTGGGTGGAGTTGGTGACTGACACTGAGATCACATCTACGAATATCCACGCGAAACCGACTCAAATTCCGACCCAGGGGATTGGCATCGTCGAGGCGCCGCGCGGCACGCTCACGCATCATTATTGGACCGATGAGCGGGGCATCGTGACCAAATTGAATCTCATCGTTGGCACCACCAACAACTATGCGCCGATCCAGATGTCCACGAATAAGGCGGCGACGAGTCTCATCAAAGACGGGATGGTGAATGAAGGCCTGCTCAACATGGTGGAGATGGCTTTCCGTGCCTACGATCCATGCTTTGGGTGCGCGACCCATTCCCTGCCAGGACAAATGCCTTTGGAGGTCACCGTTCGGGATGTGGACGGGAATCCTATTGAAGTATTGAAACAATTTTGTTAAGCAGAGTAGGCAGGCATAGATAGAAACGGAACTTTATCCAATGAAAACTTTGGTGGTCGGTCTCGGTAATCCCATTCTTGGTGATGACGGTGTTGGCTGGAAAGTCGCAGAGGAAGTGAAGCGGCGGCTGTGTTCTTCCCCTGGATCTTATCCGCTCGCTAATAAAAATTTTATTTCGGTGGAATATCTTTCATTGGGCGGGCTTGGGTTGATGGAACATCTTGTCGGTTATGACAATGCCATTTTGATCGATGCATTTAGATCAGAGGAAGCGATAGGCTCGGTTCTTGTAATGCGACTGGAAGATATGCCGAACTACTCTGCCTTTCATACAACAAGTGTTCATGATGCGTCTTTGCAAAATGCATTGGAATTTGGTAGTCGGCTCGGTGCCAAGTTACCGAAGCACATCATGATTGTGGGCGTTACAACAGATAAATGCTTTGAGTTTTGTGATGGTTTGACCCCCGAAGTACAGGCTGCTGTTCCAATCGCAACCCGGGCGGCGTTGGATTTGTTGGAGGTCTCGATAGCGTAGACGCTATACCCGTTTTTTTTTGATCTTCTCATTTTTATTTGGAGAGATACATGGTTGATATTCAGAAGGTTGAGACATTTATTTGCGCTGCTGAAAGCTCAAGTCTGTCTGATGCGGCGAAGCTTCTGCACCTTAGTCAGCCGGGTGTGAGTCACCAGATCAAATTGCTTGAGCAGGAATTGGGAGTTCAGCTTTTCACTCGCAGTAATATTGGTCTTCATTTGACGGAAGCCGGCCAGCTCTTACTACCCTGGGCGCGTCATCTCCTGCACGATATGGATGATTTGAAGGAAATGATGGCTTCTCTGCAAGAAGCTGCGGTTGGAGAGTTGAATATTGTTTGTAGTACATCCATTGGTAAATATGTTCTTCCTCAATTGGCAACCCGTTTTTGCCTAATGTATCCCAAGGTAAAGATACATCTTTTGTCTTGTAGCCCGGAAACTATTGCCCTTAACTTGCTGGCGGGAATTGCACAACTTGGGGTGGTCAGCGCTGAAGTAAATGACAAGGGATTGGAGTCCCAGGAATTTTTTCGAGATTCAATCGGATTGATCGTGCCGGTGAATCACCCGTGGGCTATGAGACCATCCATTGAGCCGTCCGAGATTGTAAACGAGCCCTTGTACATAAGAGAGGAAACTTCGGGAACACGGTGGGCAATGTTGACAGAACTTTCAAAGTTCGATATCAGCCTTGAGGATTTAAATATATTTATGGAAATAGCCAACGCCGAAGGCATTATGGAAGCAGTCGCGACTGGCTATGGCATTTCCTTCGTGTCGTGCCTCGCTAGCAAGCACCTTCGCGCATTAAGGCAGATTATTAGCGTGAGTGTCGAGGGATTTAACGTGCAACGCATCACCTACATGGTGCGCAAACGAATTAGTCCGCCGCATCGCCCACGAGACGTCTTTTGGGGATTCATCCACACCCCGGAAAATGCAGATTTACTCGGCCAATCTGGCGCAGGTGTCATTTATGCTTGATGTATTTTACTTCGTGTAAGCATGCCTTACTCTGTGCAGGGGTCTCGCAATTGTGCAGCTCGATAATGCAAAACTTATGATGAAGCTGTACGCGAAACACCCTCCAAGGAAGAACGCTGTGGAGTTAATGGTTATGGACCCTGTCAAGGCGAGGAAGGGGATTAGTATCAGGCTGAACACCAAGGTCAATCCGATGATTTGCCCTAGGAATGGTTTCTTTCTGAAGAGATACTTGCATATGGTCAGACGCTGATTCTGGGTGGCAAAACTTAGTACTGTTCCAAGTAATGTGCCTGCAAACATTGTAACGGACATGATCATCCTCCTTAGGTTGGTATGATCCAAACCTAACATCAGATCTGTCTGATGTGAACTCACTTTAATAATACCTATGCAGAGAGAGGATTTCGAGTAATAAGTGTCATCCAGGGTATTCCAGAGAGTTATGGCGGGATATAGCGATCATTTATGGATTTGTCTTGATCGCGGATAAACAGACGCTGGGGAATCAAACGATACAGCAGGAACAATCCGATAAAAGTTAAAATTATTGAAAAACTAAAACTTTCTTATGTGATTTGGGAATACAAATCCATTCTGATCGGCAGGAAATTATGATTTCGAACATATCCACCATACTGACTTTATTTTGACTTATGGCTAAAACGGACAATTAAGACTATACTTATCAAAATTGCAAGGTTGGCGAGCATTTGTTTTTCCGTCTATTTAGTTCAGATAATCCATCATACAGTCCCCGTTACCTCTATATATTTTGAATATTATTATTTATAACGCAATTTGTAGTTGGAAAGAATTATGGGCCTGGTTTTGTAATAATAAGCAGTTTATGGCATCAAGGATTTTCAATACAAGGATCAGGAATAAATGAAAATCAGACTCTATATTTTTTAAAATTAATTCTAAACCTTATCAGCGCGGATAGATATTCTGTCCGCGCATTTGTTTGTTCGCCCGATGTTTACCAGGAGAAAAAATATGTTATCCATAAAAAACAAAAACCGTTTCATGTCCATGATCGTTATTTTGACAATGGTTTTCAATCTACTTAATATCAGCCCGGTTTTGGCGGCTGGACCATACACGGTTAACAGCACAGGCGATTCTGCGGATGCCAGTGCAGGGGATGGCTTTTGCGAAACAGCAACGCCCGGGGAGTGTACCCTGCGGGCAGCCATTCAGGAAGCCAATGCCCAGTTTGGGACGGATACGATCAACTTTAATATTCCTGGAGCGGGCGTACGGACAATATCTCCTTCTTCCGGCTTTCCCGCGATCTCCAGCCCGGTCATTATTGATGGGTTGACTCAACCGGGGGCGAGTTGTGCCGCCTGGCCGCCTGCTTTGCAGATAGAACTCGACGGAACAAACGCAGGCAGTGTAGACGCATTTGGATTCTTTGGCTCAAGTGGCAACACGGTGCGCGGGCTGATCATCAACCGTTACTATAATGGGATCCATATTCCGAACAGCAGTAACAATACCATCCAGTGTAATTTTCTCGGTACCGATGCAAGCGGCACAACAGCGCTGGGAAATGGGTTGGGTGGTGTTTACATTCAGCAGGCTTCAACCAACAACCTGATCGGTGGAGCATTAGACAGCCAGCGTAATTTGATCTCCGGCAATACCAATAATCAAATTTCACTTACCAATTTTGGTTCTGCGCCGAATAATAATACGATTCAAAATAACTATATCGGCACGGATGTTACAGGCACAGAGGCTTTGGGCGGAGGCGCAAGCGGCGGGATTTCAATTTTCGGCGGCAGTGGAAATATTATCCGCAATAATCTCGTCTCAGGGAATTCCAACAACGGCGGAATTCTGTTTTCCGGCGATGCCACCCGCCACTCTGTCGGTAATATTGTTCAGAGCAATTTGATCGGTACGAACGCCGCCGGCACTGCATCCGTTGGCAATATTGGCAGTGGATTGGTTCTGGGAGCGTTTGGAAATTACCATGTCGAGAATACGGTCATCGGCACAAATGGCGATGGTCTCAATGATGCGCTGGAAGGCAATGTGATCAGTGGGAATACACAAAAAGGTATCTCGATCACAGGCTCGGCTGCCTTTGGTAATGTGATCGCTGGAAATAGGATCGGCACAGATGCTGCCGGCACAACGGCATTGGGCAATGATGTCGGCGTCATCATTGAGGGCGGCTCAAACAATAACCGCATCGGTACCAACCTTGATGGGACCAGCGATACGCTGGAACGCAACATCATCTCCGGCAACGTCGAGGGGATTTCGCTGTGGGGCAGTGGCATTGATGTGTTAAATCCCGGTGTAACGGGCATCTCCATCAAGGGCAACTACATCGGCGTTGGCAGCGACGGCCTTACTGCCATCCCCAATACTGGAACCTGGGGGGGGATCGTGATTCGCAACTGGGCATCGACAAACACCATCGGCGGTCCTGCGGCGGGCGAAGGCAACATCATCGCCAACAATATGATCGGCATCAGCCAGTTTACTGGCTACCGCAATGCGATTGTCGGCAACAGCATTTTTGACAATACCGGCCTGGGGATTTACCTCAACATTGTCAGCGCGAACGATGCTGGCGATCCTGATGATAGCATCACGGATCCATCCCTTCCAAACAATGGTCAGAACTATCCGGTGCTTGGTGCGGCAGCCATCAGCGGCGGCACTCTGAGAGTAGATTACAGCATCGACTCCACGATTGCCAACAGCGCCTATCCGATCGCCATTGATTTTTATGAAGCCGATAATGCAGTCAGTGGTGAAGGCGGCACCTATCTGGGCCGCACGACAATCGCTTCGCCCGGATCATCCAATTTCAATTTAGGCAATGCAGTGACTCTCGGCGTTGGCGCCGGCGACTTGATCGTCGCGACCGCCACTGACTCGAACGGCAATACCTCACTGTTTAGCCCTTCAGTTGTAGCTACACCGGCTGTCACATCTTTACCTATTACCAATTTCGACTTCGAGGCAGACGGCGGCGCCCAGACTTGTTGCGCAGCCACTCCAAGCAGTTGGACCCTTGTTTCTGGGGGTGGTGGTTTCTGGGGTGTGTTCCCTGCCTATTCCAACGCCACGTTCTACCCAACTCCGTCAGCCCCTGGAACGCTCAATGGCCCAATGGTGGCTTATTTCCGCAATACCGGCGTCGTCCGAATTGGTCAGGTGCTAAGTTCCACAGTACAAGCCAATACCACCTACACATTGACTGCGGCAATTGGAAAGCGCGCCACGGTGCCAGCAGGTGCGTATGTTCTTGAACTATATGCCGGCGGAGTGCCATTGGCATCCACCACAGGAACAACCCCGGCAAATGGCAACTTCGTTGATGCCTCGCTTGTATATTCTTCCGGCGCTGCCCCGGCCCAGTTAGGTCAGCCTATTGAGATACGACTTGGAACAAATGGCGGTGCGAATATCGCCGTTGACATTGATAACATTCGACTGACCATCCCCGCAGTTAATGAGACGATCGCGCCTACTGCCAGCCCCACTCAAACTCCTGCCGCCAACAGCGTCGGCTGGAATACCAGTGCTGTCACCGTTGATTGGAATTGGGCGGACAATGTTGGTGGGGCTGGTATTGATGTCAACAACTGCACTACCAGCACTTCGTCTGTTGGCGAAGGAGTCCAGCAGCTAACGGCAACTTGTAAAGATAATGCGGGCAATACAGGCAATGCCTCCTACACTGTCAAGGTTGGGAATGGCGTGCGCGAAACCAGCACTACCGTTGCCGAGAATGCACCGGTCAATGCCAGCGCAAACAAGACCAGCGATGTGAATTGGTTCCGCGTTGACGTGCCCATCCCCGGCTCGGTGGTCAGCGCGACTATAAACAGTGCTTCGGATTATGATCTGTTTCTCTTCGCCCCGCGTATTGAGCAGGAATATGGACAGCTCCGCGATATTGGCAAGATAACCGACATTGCGCAGCTCAGCAACATCGCACAATTAAGTAACATCGCCCAATTGAGCAATATCGCACAGTTAAGCAACATCGCGCAATTAAGTGATATTGCTCAACTCAGCAACATCGCGCAGTTGAGTAACATTGCGCAACTTAGTAACATCGCCCAACTCAGTAACATCGCGCAACTTAGTAACATCGCTCAACTCAGTAACATCGCGCAGTTGAGTAATATTGCCCAGCTGAGTAATATTGCCCAGCTTAGCAACATCGCGCAACTCAGCAATATCGCCCAATTAAGTAATATCGCTCAGCTTAGTAATATTGCGCAATTGAGCAACATTGGAGATGTCGGCGGGATCGAAACCCTGTCTGGTATTTCTGCCAATGCCTTACCAAATACCACTGAATATGTGGAACGCAACGTGCAGGAGTTGGCTGGTCCGTGGTATGTAATGGTAGTTCCGCATGATACTGCCGCGGTGAATCAACCCTTTACCCTCACCACGAATGTGACTCCGCCTGCTGTGGCGATGCCGGTAAATAACAGCATCGTGCCGACATCGTTTGTCACTCCGCCTGCCGCGCCGACCAAGGAAACATTGATCCTGACCTATCCTGCCCGCATGACCGGATACGGTACTGACACGGTTGCTTCGGTTGACCTGGTCAACAAGATCAATGCTCTTGCGGCAGACCCCAATGTCAAAGGCACGGTCATTGATCTGGCAACATACCCGGAAATTGTCAGCGCTTACACTCAATGGGATGCCGACCAAAGCAATCCGCAGTCCGCGAATTATGTGGCGCGCTCGATCAAGTCCCTGCTGTACAGTATGCTTCCATCCTATCCTGATCTGAAATACATCGTCATCGTCGGCGGGGATCAGGTCATCCCGCAGCGCCGCATCGTTGACCGCACGCTGGTTTCCAATGAGCGCACTTATCCCTACCCAGACAGCCCAGCCCTGAAGAGCGCATTTGAAAACCGCTATTATCTGAGCGATGATTACTACGCCGCCAGCCTGCCGATCGGCGTGGATGGTCGCGAAGTGTATATCCCGCAATATGGTCTGGGACGTCTCGTCGAAAGTCCGAGCGAAATCGCGACAGTCATCGATACCTTCACCGCCGCGCCTGTGCTTGCTCCTCAAAACGCGCTGGTCACCGGCTATGACTTCCTGAAAGATCAAGCGGTCGAAGTCGGTTCAACATTGACCGGTCAGGGTGTGACCGTTGACAGCACCCTCGTCAATGATACCTGGACAGCGGATGATTTCCGCGCCAAGGCGTTCAGTGCTCAAGCGTACGATCTCATTTCGCTCAACTCGCATTTCGATCACTTCCGTCTCTTCCCCAACGATCCAACCGATGTGCTGGCTACCGAGTTCGATGCAAGCAGCAACTTCAACGGCAAGATCATTTTCTCGGTCGGATGCCACTCTGGTTTGAATGTGTTTGACGATGGTACATCTTTGCCATTCACCGGCGCGGACTACGCCCAGATCTTTGCCCGCAACGGCGCGACCTTCATCGGCAACACCGGCTTTGGTTATGGTGACGGCGATCTGCTGGCTTACTCTGAACGGTTGATGCTGAACTTCACCGAAGGATTGGGATACAACCCGGTGCCCGGCCAACTCAGCACCATGCAGACCGTTGGCTCATCCTTCATGCAAGCCAAACAGCTTTACCTCAACAGCCTCGGCAACGGCGGCATGACCACCTATGATGAAAAAGTGGTGGCTGAATTAACCCTGTACGGTCTGCCGATGCTTAAAGTGAACATGCCGACTCAGACCAGCGTCAAACCCGGCGGTGGCAGTGTCATCGGCGGTATCCCCCTTGGTTTGGGCGGACCTACCCGCGCGAATTATCGCAATCAGAATTTGAACTTCGCGTACACGCCTCACACCATCACGGATGCCGTTCGAAGCGGGACCTACTACACGGTCAATGGCGGAAGCGGACTGCAAACCACAGGCAACCGCCCAATGCTCCCGCTGACCTCGGTCAACTTTAGCTCGGCTACAGAGATCCTGCGTGGCGTCTTGATGACAGGCGGTTCATTTACCGACAGCTTCAACGACCCGCTTATCGCTCAATTCATTGATCAGGAAGTTAACCTGCCGCAGGAAGGCGTCTATCTCGCGCAGACTCTTTACCCGCAAAGCCCGGCTACCATTAACAGATTTCTGACCGTGGGCGGAACATCGCAGCAGCGGCTGATCGTGGTGCCCGCGCAATTCCAGACCACCAGCGTTACCGCACCTACCACCGGCATTCTGCGCAAGTACGATAATCTCGATCTCGTTGTGTACACTGCGTCATTCACCGAAACCGATTTCACTGCTCCAAATGTTTGGTCAGTCTCTGCCGCCAACACTGGGAACATCGACTTCTCGGTTGAGTTGAGCGATGACGACTCTGGCGTGTATCGAACAGTTGTGTTGTATCGAAACATGACCACGAATTCATGGTCAAGCACTGACCTGACCTACAACCCCGCAACGGGATTGGCGACCGGCTCGGTTCCTGCTCCGGCGGGGACAGTTGAGTATTTCGTCCAAGCAGTTGATCAGGCTGGGAATGTCTCGCTCGTCCTCGATCACGGACTTCCGTTTAGGATTCTCTCCGCGGCAGCCGATTCGGACGGTGATGGCGTTGTCGATTCAATTGACAACAGCCTGCTCGTTCCAAACCCAACCCAGGCTGATTTCGATAACGATGGCATTGGCGACGCGAGCGATATCAACGCAGACAACGATCCGATCGTGGATGCCTTCGACGCCTTCCCGCGCAACACCACCGAATGGCTTGACTTGGACAACGATGGAATCGGCGATAACACCGACCCCGCTCCGGATGCAGATAACGATACAGTGACAGACAGCATTGATAACTGTCCATTCGTTTACAACACCGATCAGGTTGATGTCAACCCTGCCAATGGTATCGGTGATGCATGCGACCCGACGGCTCCCATCAACGTGGCTCCACTGGTATCTCCTGCGGCAACCACTCACACAATAACTGGGCAGACCGAATTGACGTTCACCGTCACAGCCACGGATGTCAACGGGAATAACGCGCTGAACTATGAGTTGATCAATGCCCCAACCGGCGCGAGCATTAACCCGCTGACCGGTGCTTTCGCCTGGACCCCGACCATAGCACAAGCTGGAATTACATACACATTCTATGCGCGTGTTAGCGACGGGTCATTGAGTTCCTACCAGACGATCACAGTGATGGTAAATGCTTTGGTTACAAATTCCGCTCCAGTGTTGGGCTTGATCGGCAATCAATCTGTGAACGAATTGGTGGCATTAACCTTTACCGCCGGCGCTACAGACAGCGACCTCCCAACGGATACACTTTCATACTCTTTGGTCGGCGCTCCGATTGGTGCAAGCATCAATCCAACAAGCGGCGCGTTCACGTGGACTCCGACCGAAGCGCAGGGACCAAACACTTATACATTTGATGTTTGTGTCAGTGATGGAACTGCCAGTGATTGTGAGACGATCATCGTCACAGTTGCTGAAGTCAATGCCGTGCCGCAAGTCGGTGAGATCGTGGCTCTCGATATTCCGTTGGTGATCAACTCCACTTTCTCTGCCTCAGCTACTTACTCTGATATAGACGCACCGGAAACATTAACCGCCAAGTGGATCTGGGAAGACGGCACAAATACGACTCAGACTCTGACGGGGACATCGGGTATAACCAGCGCGAGTCATGTCTATAGCCTGCCTGGTGTCTATAACGTCCAGCTTGTCATCACAGACAGCGCCGGGGCTTCTATTACCAAGCTCTTCAGATACGCGGTGATCTACGACCCCAACGCCGGCTTTGTCACCGGCGGCGGCTGGATCAACTCACAGGCAGGCTGGTGTACGCTGCGCGCCTCCTGCGCGGTCGCGAGCAAAGCTGAACTTGGCTATCAGGCGAAGTACAAGAAGAATTCCACCATCCCGACCGGCGAAATAGAATTCCAAGCCAAAGGGTTCCACCTGCATTCCACATCAGTTGAGTGGCTGGTGATCAGCGGAGCAGCCTCTCAGGTCAAAGGTCAAGCCACCATCGAAGGCGTGACCGCGCCGAATGGCAGTTTCATATTCCAGGTATGGTCAACCGATGCCAGCCCGGACACCTTCCGCCTGCGCGTTTGGTGGGAGGATGTTGCAGGCATCGAGCATACCGTCTATGATACGAACGGCGTGAATCAAGTTCTCGGCGGCGGGAATATCAAGATCCACAGGTAATTTCAATCTCTCGTTGCGAAGGTGACCACGTCACCTTCGCAACGAAATTTTTTAAGGTGAATTAATTTATGGAAACATCCTCTGTTTACATTCCGATGGATCGGCGGGTAGCGCTAGCAGAAGGGCGTGAGCTGCCCGAGCGTACACGCGGCGCCGCCTTGTTCGCAGACATTTCCGGCTTCACTCCGCTGACCGAGATGTTGGCGCGTGTGCTGGGTCCCAAGCGCGGCGCGGAAGAGCTGACCGTCCACTTGAACCGCGTGTACGATGCGCTGATCTCTGAACTGCATCGCTTCGGTGGGAGTGTCATCAGTTTTAGCGGTGACGCGATCACCTGCTGGTTCGACGGGCAGAATCAGACTTCGGACCTTCTGCCGACCATGCGCGCCACGGCCACGGCACTGGCGATGCAAACTGCGATGGCTCAGTTCTCTGAAATACAAATTGCCGGCGGGGGACAGGTTTCGCTGGGTATGAAGGCGGCGGTGGCAACCGGGTCAGTACGGCGCTTCGTGGTCGGCGACCCGCAATATACGCTTGTGGATGTGATGGCAGGCAAGACGCTCGAGAATTTAGCCAATTGCGAGCATCAAGCCAACAAAGGCGACATTATCCTCGACTCGGTCGCGGCGGCTGTTTTGGGTGAGCGGCTGGAAATTGCCGAGTGGCGCAGTGATGATCACACGAGCGAACGATTTGCGGTTGTGACAGGGCTTGATGAAGACTCGCGTCCACTTGAAAATCCCTGGTTGCAGCTTGCTGAAGATGCATTTACAAACGAACAATTAAGCTCATGGTTAATTCCGTCTGTGTATCGTTTGCTTCAGGCCGGGCAGGGAGAGTTTCTTGCAGAACTGCGCCCAGCCGCGGCGTTGTTCCTGCGCTTCGGCGGCATTGACTATGATCAGGATGCGGATGCGCCAAAAAAACTGGATGAATTCATTCGTCAGGTCGAGCGGATCATGGCACGTTATGAAGGCAGTCTGCTGCAATTAACGGTTGGCGATAAAGGCAGTTACTTTTACGCGGCATTTGGTGCGCCCATCGCGCATGAAGATGATGTCGACCGCGCTGCCTCAGCCGCGCTGGATTTACAGGTACTGTCGGGTCAATTGGATTTTATTGAGTCCTTGCAGATCGGGCTGACCTACGGACGTATGCGCGTCGGCGCGTATGGCAGTGCGACCTGCAGAACTTACGGCGTCCTGGGAGATTCTGTCAATCTGTCCGCTCGCTTGATGCAAGCCGCCCAGCCCGGGCAGATCCTTGCCAACAGCGAGATCCATGACCGAGCTGGTTCTGCGTTTGTCTGGGAGGATTTGCCGCCGATCAAAGTGAAGGGGAAAACTGAAGCGATCGCTCTCTTCCGCCTTGTGCGGGCGCGCCACCGTCAGGCTGGATTCTCGCTGGAAGCGCGTTTCCCATTACCGCCTCTGGGGCGCGAGACGGTTTTGGCAGGATTAGCATCCAGCCTGGAGAAATTATCCTCGGGGCAGGGACAGGTCATCCGTTTAAGCGGCGAAGCGGGCATGGGTAAGAGTCACATCGCCGCGCATTTCCTACGTCAGGCAAGGGAGAGGAATATTCGAGTCCTTGTCGGGATCTGTCAGAGCGTGACCCGCAGTGCGCCGTATACCCCGTGGCGTCAAATTTTTTATGAGTTGTTGAATTTGCTGGATAGTACGGAAATTGAAGCCGTTGACAGATTGACCGCGTCGGTCAAAGCGGATCATCCAAACTGGGAACTGCGTTTGCCCTTGCTTGGTGACCTGCTTGGGCTGCCGATTCCCGATAACGCCACAACCGCCGCCCTCGATAGCACCTTAAGACAGGCTTCATTATTTTCGCTGTTGGTGGAAATGCTGCAGACCTGGGCGCAGGAACAGCCTTTGCTGATGTTGATCGATAATGCGCATTGGATGGATGAAGCCTCGCAGGCATTGACGCAAGCACTGGCTCAGCAGGTGTGCGAAACCTCCCCGGCGATGATGTTCATTGCGCTTCGCCCTATTCGGATCGGAGACGATCCGTTGTTCACTGAACTGGCACCGCTCCCGAATTACACAGAGTTTTCGCTGACGGAAATTTCCAAGGCGGATGTTGCTGTGCTGGCAGAGCGGAATTTAGGCGCTCCGCTCTCACGTTTGCTGCTGGGGATCATCCAGCAAACGGCGCGCGGCAACCCGTTTTTTGTAGGTGAATTATTGGGTGCGATGCGCGCCGGCGGACAGATCGTTCAAACCGATGGCGGCGAGTGGCGCGTCTCGGATGAACTGCTTGAAGTTTTGCGCCGCGCAAATTTTGTGATGCAAGTGGATGGACAATCGCAGTTAAAAAGTGACGCCGATCTTTCAACGGTGAAATTGGGGATTCCCGATTCAATTCATGGGTTGATCCTCTCTCGGTTGGACCGTTTGCCCGAGGCGCACAAGATGACTCTCAAGGTCAGCAGTGTGATCGGATACACCATTGACCTTGCGCTGTTGACCCAGTCACATCCGGAGAAGAAAGCGAAACCCGAGATCGAAGCGGAAGCCGCCTTCATGGAAACGGAAGAGGTGATGCACAGCGAGATCTCGGTCGAGAAGATGTATGCCTTCCTGCATCACACCACGCAGGAAGTGGCCTACGATACTTTGCTTTTTACACAGCGTCAGCAATTGCATAAATCTGTGGCAGACGCGCTGGTTCAGTATCAGCCGGACGCCATTGTGCAGATCGCATACCATGCCTGTGCTGGTGAGGTTTGGCCGGTATCCCTCCAATACAATCTTTTAGCGGGTGGACAGGCGCGTCAATTGCACGCGACCCAGCAGGGAATTGATTTCTTCCAAAAGGCGTTGAAGAGCGCGCAGCAATTAACCGAAACAGATACTACGAAAGAGCGCACGCAAATCCATATTTCTCTGGGTGAGTTATATGTATCAACCGGCCAGTATGATGAAGCGCGCGAAAGTTTGCAGACTGCGGTCGAGCTTGCGCGGTCACAAGGCGATCACGATGCGGAGGCTCAAAGCTGCCGTTGGGTTGGCCGCGCTTATGAACAACAGGGAGAATACGCGCAGGCATTGACCTGGTTGGAAAATGGGTTCAACGCATTGAACGGCACTGCCTCATTGGAAGACGCGGAATTATCCCTGCTGGCTGGATTGATTAACATTCGGCAGGGAAACTATGAAAAGGCACTTGAGTTATGCGAGCGCAGCTTACAGGTTGGTACGGCTTTAAATGATGTTGCCGTACAGGCACGCACCTATAACTTGATGGGCATCACCGACCTGCGCAGCAGCGGCGGCAAGGCGAATGAAAAATTTCAGCAGTCTTTGAGTCAGTACGAGCAGATCGGGAATGTGTACGGTCAGGCGACTTCGCATAATTTGATCGCGAACGGATATTTTGCCAAAGGTGAATTATCGCTGGCCGACCTTCATTACCGCCAATCACTGGATCTGTTCGTTCAGATCGGTCACGTCTACAACCAGGTATTAGTTAACAACAATTTGGGCGGCATCGCCATCAAACTGGGACGACTGGATTCCGCGCTTGGTTATTATCAGCAGGCTGTCCGTCAGTTGACCCAGATCCATGGCTCGTTGTGGGTCTTTGGAGCATTGCACCTGAACATGGGAAATGTCTTGATCCAGAAATCCGAGCTTGATGCGGCAGAGACGGAATTACAGCATTCCTTGGAGTTCTTTGACCAGGCCAAGATTCGCGATCTATTACCTGAACTTTATGGGTTGTTTGCTGAACTGCGGCTTAAGCAAAACGATCTCGTGGCGGCAGAGCGGGATGGACAGCAGTCACTCGATCTGGCGCGTGAGCTGGCGGCTCCGCGAGAGGAAGGTCACAACCTGCGCATCATGGGCGAGATCGCGTTGGCGCAAGGTCAGGTGGATTCGGCAGAGAAGTATATGCAGGACAGCCTTACCCTGCTCATACAGGCTGATGATGAATATGAAAACGCAAGGACACAGCTTGCTCTGGCGCAGGTATATTTGGCTCAACAGAAATACGCTGAAGGAATGAATCTGCTTGATCAGTGCAGAGTGACCTTCGAACGCCTTCAGGCAAGTCTTGACCTGGTGACTGTTCAAACCGTTCGAGCGGCTTTTCCGAAAATAATTTAATCTACGGTATATACGCTTTCTGCGAGGAACCTGGAGAAAACGGCAAATAAATCACTGGCGGTTGCATCCTATTTCCATCAATTGATCCGCACAGTGGCAGTGCTGGAAAAATAAAATTAAAAAAAGTAGCAGGAAGGTAAATGGACGGTAGGAGTTTGGAACAAGCAAGACAATACGCCCTCCAGCGATTGGAACGTGAATTATCTCCAAACCTGTTTTATCATGGGATCGCGCACACGCGAGATATCGTTGTCCCGGCTGCGACGTTGTTGGCAGAAAAGGAGAAATTAAATGAGGAGGAGTTTCACTTGCTTCTGACAGCCGCGTGGTTCCATGACCTCGGTTTTATAAAACAGCCCGCCTATCATGAATTGATCAGTACGAAGATTGCCGCCGAAGCCTTGCCGACCTTTGGGTACACGGACGATCAAGTTGAGACCATCTGCTGGATCATTTTTGCCACGGTCCTCCCGCAATCTCCCGTTACCCTCCCGCAAAAAATAATGGCAGATGCTGATCTTATGGTATTGGGCAGTGATGAATTTATGGTTCACAACCGCAACCTACGCCGCGAACTTTCTTTCTTTGGCAAGGAATACACCGATGCAGAGTGGTTGAAGGTGCAATTAAAATTTCTGGAATCACATACATACTTCACGATATCGGCACGTGCGCTTATGGGATGCGGGTCAATCAAAAAATATCGCCGACCTTAAAAATCTTTTGCAAGAGATGGGTGAAGCGGTATAGCTTCCCTGTGTTCTATTTCTTCGCCTCGTTTCTTTCCTTTTTTCTTTCCAGCATGGCGCGGACCCGGGCGTGTCTTTCCTTGCTCAACGGATAGAACCAGGCCATTGCCACAGCGCCGAATAGAAGTAACGAACCGAACGGACCGATCAAAAAGCGGATGGCTTGTAACGTGGGTTCAGATTGCGAAAATTGTGTTGCCCCGGCAGGAGGGGATTGGTATCCGAACCAGCCAAGCGTTTGCAGTGCAATAAAGATCGCCAGTGCGCCTGTCAACTTTCGGACGAAGTTCTTGACGCCGTAATAGATACCTTCACGGCGGCGGCCTGTGCGAAGTTCATCCCATTCGATCACATCCGGGAATATGGCATCTGGTAAAACATGTGCGGTTGAAACACTAATGCCGGCCAATACAGCCAGTACCAGAATATATGTGATCTGCCCAGGTTGGATGGAATAGATCAGCAATTGCACGACTGCCCAAAAGACCATGCCAATGATGTACGCGCGTTGTTTTCCGATCTTGCGCGCCAGCCAGACCCAGAATGGAAGAACGATCACCGAGGTCACGAGCAGGCAGGCAAAGACGGCCGAGTCGAGCGGTAAGCCGAGCGCCTTTTGAAGCAAGTTGCCGTCGGCAACCCAGTACGCCAGGAAGAACGGTAAAGCCAGTGCGACCAGGTCGAAGGTGATCCAATTCAGCATGTACAGCGCGGTCGCAAAACGGAACGGGATATTTTCCCATGAGGTTTTTAGGGTTTGTAAAAATGGGATCTCAGGTTCAGCGGCATCGGCGGCGTTGCCCCGTTCGCGTATAACCGCAAAGATGACGAAGAATGGAATGACGGCCAATCCGCCAAATAATGCCGAGACAATGAAGTATCCCTGCTGTTGGGTTGCGCCGCCCGCCAGAGCCGCATCCACGATCGCTGGCGCGGCAACTGCGGTTGCGAGTGAAGCGAGTAAATTAAAGAACATACGGTACCCGCTCAGGCTGGTACGCTCATCGTAATCGGATGTCATTTCCGGGGTCAGTGCATAAAACGGGATGGAGACCAATGTCTGTAGTGTGTCGCTCAGCATAAAGGTCAGGCAGACCGTGGCCGCCAGCAGGTACTGATTCTCGAATGGCGGCGCCCACCAAAGCGCGACAAAACTCAATCCAAATGGAATTGAAAATAGCAGAAGGAATGGACGGCGGCGCCCCCAGCGTGACCGCACCCGGTCGCTGATCGTGCCAATGATCGGGTCGTTGACCGCGTCCCAGAGTATGCCGATCAATGCCGCAAAAGAAGCCAGTCGCGGCTCAAGCCCGACAACATCCGTGAGAAAGATGGCGTAAAAGACCTGACGGAGTGTACCGAAACTGGCGAGGCTCCAGTCTCCCGTACCGTACGCCAGTTTTGTCCAAAATGATAGGTAACCCTGCTTGGCGGTTGCGGTCATCTTAATTTCTCCTTTGGCGATACGAATAGTTCCGGCGTGGTCGTTTTTGCTGGATGGTAACAATTAATAATATTGTTACGCTTTCAAAATGGGAACTGTAAATTGTATTATTGTTTATTCCATTAAATGATCCTGATCAGACGATCTTTAAGAATGCTTCCACCACAGCTGGATCAAAATGTTTATTGCTTTGCTCTGAGATGTGCTTGAGCGCCTTTTCTTTTGACCATGCCAGGCGATATGGCCGATCCGAGGTCAATGCATCCCATACATCCACAATGGCGAAGATGCGCGCCGCCAATGGGATCTCTTCATTCTTCAAACCTCGCGGATAGCCTGTGCCATCCCAGCGCTCATGATGGCAATATGGGATATCCAATACCGGACGCAAATATTCGATCGGTGTTAATAATCTGTAGGCATAATCAGGATGTTGTCGCATGATCTCCCATTCACGCTCGTTCAAAGTACCCGGTTTAAGCAGCACAGAATCGGGAATTCCCATTTTGCCAATATCATGCAAAAGAGCGCCGCGACGAATCTCGATTACCTCATCTTCACTGACACCCATACTTCTAGCGAGATCAATCGTCATTTCCACTACGCGGCGTGTGTGACCTTCCGTTTCGTGGTCTCGCAATTCGAGCGCCTGCACCCAGCCTTCCAGAGTCGTATCGTATGCAAGGGTAAGGTCGGCCGCGTCTTTTTGAGCTTGTTCGTGCAGAGTCGCTCGATAAATAGCGTTCGCAGTAATGTCGGCTATGGACGAGAGTAGCCGCACATCGGAGTTTGCAACCTCATTTTGGCGTCCCATCCACACAAAACCGATCAGATTATCCTGTGCGATCAACGGCGCGCCGATGCCCCCATGAATACCTTTGTGGACAAATTCCGGGTGGGCAAAGTTCTCAGTATGATTTAAATCGTTGGTATGCCAGGGCTGCCGTGTCTGGCTGATGATCGCATTGATGCCTGTGCCTTTTTCCTGCCGTACGCCAATCAGCGGTTTCCATATTCCAAACGCCGCTTCGGTGACAGAGTCCCCGGTCAGCGGATCAATGATCTCTATGGTGACGGCTTCACAATTGAGCAGGAATATTAATTGTTCAACGATCACCGGGAGCATTTCGGCGCGAGTCTGTGCGGCGCGTAATGCCGCGCTCAAAGTGGCAATGGCTTGCAATTCGTTTTCATATTGTTCGCGCTCGGTGATGTCGCGCACAATATTCATGACGGCCGGCTTACCTTCGTATTGGATCAACTGCGCAGTGAAGTCGGTAGATACCAGATGCCCGTCTTTATGCAAGAGGGCTGTTTCAAAATTTGCGATCCCTTTGGTTTTAAATTCGGATTCCCTGAATTGCAATTGTTCCAGGGTCGTCTTCGGTTCGAGCATCTGCGGTGATAATCCAAGCATTTCATCGCGCGTGTAGCCGAGCATTTGGTGCGCGGCGGTATTGAATTCGATAAATGTGCTGGGAACTCCTTGCGCATCGACCAGAAAAATGGAAATTCCATCCTTGTTAACTTCGAAGAGTCCGCGGTATTTGAGCTCACTTTGCTTTAGTGCGTCTTCCGAATGTTTACGCTCCGTAATATCGCGGCTATTGATAATGACAGACTGCACATCCGGGTTGTTTAGCAGGTTTTGGCCGGAGGATTCGATCCAACGCCATGTGCCGTCTTTGTGGCGAATACGGTATTCGGTTTTGTGGGATATTTCCGGATGTGCGATCAAGTTTGCCCAATAAGCGCGCAGGTCTTTCGCATCGTCTGGATGTACGGTCTCAAAGCCGCTGTGACCAACCCGTTCCTGATCGCTATATCCGTTGATGCGGTTATAGGACGGGCTGCGATAGTGGATCACGGCATTGGCATCCCCAAAAAGAATGCCGTCATTGCTGTTCTCGACCACTGCGCGAAACATTGCTTCGCTTTTCCGAAGCTGATCTTCAGAGCGTTTACGCTCGGTGATATCTGTGAGCATACCGAACGAACCATTGAAGTTGCCTTCATGATCGGTAATCGTTGTTGCTGAAATAATTGTCCATAATTTACTGCCATCTTTGCGGCGAAAACATCGTTCAAAAACAGAGCTTTGTCCCTGCTTTCTCATTTGCATTTGCGTCAGGTGATCCTCCAGATCCTCAGTGAAAAGAAGCAATTCAAATTTTTGCCCGATCAATTCTTCAATTGAGTAGCCAAGCATGGATGCCGCCTGCTTGTTGACCCCGGTCATGCGCGAATCGCGGTCTAAAACCATCACCCCCTCGTTTGCTGTTTCCACCATACGACGATATTTGGCTTCACTTTGATTGAGCGCTATTTCTGCGCGCTTACGCTCGATGGCGATGGTTGCCAGGTTCACAATTTGTTCAATGGCGGCAATGTGGGGGGTGATATCGCTGCGGGCGAGAATGACCAGCCCGCCCATATGTTCATTTTTATGAACAAACCCCATGCCGTAAATTTTTTGTACCCTCAGGAGTTTTTCGATCAACAGGCAGGCTGGTTTTGGAACGATGCGGGTCAGGAGCGAGTATAAGCCGTCTTCCACAATGACCAGCTTGCTGTAGTAATACATGTTCAATGCTTTATCTGTAATGGCGTCCAGTGGGAATTCCTTTTGCCAGGGATCAAATCCGATCACTGACAAAATTTTCTCAAAGGGAATATCCACGCCATGATAGGAACCCATGCGTATGGTTTTTTGTTTTTCATCCAGGATCGCGCTGGCGGTAATGCCGTCTCCGATCATTTGCTTAACTTTTTCAGGAACAAGCCCGTAAATTTCTTCAAGTTCGCACGGGTGCAGAAGAAACTCCTGCACTTCAGCAATAATACGATTGTGGGTTTCGATAAGTTTGCGCTCGTTGATATCGCGCTGGTTCAAGACAACGGCCTGCACATCCGGGTTGTCCAACAAATTGGTCGCGGTTGTTTCGACCCAGCAATACGAGCCGTCTTTGCGTTGCAGCCGATATTCGATGATGACAGTGGCCGCAGGTGTCTGTAAAAGTTCTGCGAACTTTCGCCCGGTGAATTCACGGTCTTCGGGATGGATATACTCCGGACCGAAATGTCCGGTCATTTCTTCCGGCGTGAATCCGAGAAATTGCTGATACGCGGGACTGACATAATTGATCTTTCGCTCAGCGTTCATGAAAACAACGCCGTTGCCGCTATATTCGACCACGGCGCGAAAACGCGCCTCCATCTGTTGGCGGGTCAAATTCTGTTGATGGGCGAGTCTCAGCGCATTTTTCAGATTCCCTACGAAAAGGTCACGGGTACGGATCATGAACAACAGACCGACGCCGGTCGCGACCCAACTGAAGGCGGAATTGAATTTGAATATGATCGGAAGGCTGACAAGCCCTCGATTCTGAAGGAACGAAACTCCTACCGCGATCAGGAAGGTTGCGATGGTAAAGCCATTCACCACACCTGTTTCCAAAAAGAAACCAGCCACCAGCACCACGGTCGCAAAATAGAACATCGCTGTGCCAGAATTACCGCCTGAGAGGATCAGCATAGCCAGGATGCAAAGATAGATGATCGAAAACACGATCACGGTTGCCAGGCGGTAGTTCCCTTTGAAGAGAAAATAACGTCCTGCCGCAATTCCGCAGAACATAATGATGGATAATATCCAACTGCCGATTTTTTGGAAGGCGAACAGGGGGATGAGAATAAAGATAATGATTAAGAGCGCTGCGCCAAGGTAGAGCATGAGCGTATTGGCGATCCGTGTTTGGATCGTTTTTTCTTCATCGCCTTCAATTGATGGCGGCTCCAGCCATCGTTTTATTGAGACTAACATGGGTAACCTCTTTCCAGACCTTTACACCGAAGCTACTTGCTTCCGTTCAATTTGCGGGCAGCTTTATCAGCATACATACGCTGATCGGCGATCTTGAATGTTTCGAAAATATCCTGGGTCTGTGCAGTTGCAGCGCCGATGGATAAGTGAATAGGCATGTTTGGATTCATAAGATTGTGGTTCATCAGCCGTTCCTTGATGCGGGTAGTGATCTCTTCAGCCGTAGCCAGTTCTGTCGAGGGCAACAAAGCGGAGAATTCGTCCCCCCCGATCCTTGCCAGCACATCTCCTGCCCTGAATACTGATTTGAGCAGATCAGCAGTTTCCCGCAGCAACTCATCGCCCGCAGCGTGGCCGAGGGTGTCATTGGTTATTTTTAACTTATCCACATCAACCATAACGATACTGACTGGGAATTCGCGGCTTCTTTCAAGACGCATCAGCTGCTCTTCAAAAAATGAGCGGTTGTAGATACCCGTCAAAGAGTCATGTGTTCCCTGATAGCGAAGCAGGTCTTCAGCATGTTTGCGGTCTGTCAGATCCATGTGAGTACCGAGCAGACGCAGCGCGCGGCCTTGAGTGTTCCGTTCAACGCACTTTCCCCGTCCCAGGATCCAGCGCCATTCGCCGGACTTGGTCTTCATTCGATATTCAACTTCAAATTGTTCTGTTATGCCTTCGATACAATCCATGTTCACGCGCAGGGTATGTTCACGGTCGCCTGGGTGGATCAGTTCCAGCCAGGCTTCGCTGTTCATGGGAAACTCACCAACCTCGTACCCAAGCATGCGGTAATAACCCGGACTGAAGTAGCTGTCGTTTGATTCAACGATCCAATCCCACAACCCGTCCTGGGTCGCGTCCATGATCAGACTGAAACGATTGTTGCTTTTTTGCAGCGCCTCTTCTGCCTTCTGGCGTTGAACGATCTCCTGCCGCGCCTGATCGAGATTGTTGCGCATATTCTCGGCGAGCAGATCCACAGCGATGCCTGCCACGATCAGAAGCGCAGACACCATACTCAGCACGACCCAGTGTGAGTTTTCGAAATCCAGAGACGCAGGGGTGAACCATCCCAGCGCATCCCCGACAGCAAGCCAGCAGACCGCGATCAGGGAAAATCCAACACTGATCCTGAAATACTTGCGGTCAAGCGTCAGACCTGAAAAAATAAAAATAATGGGAAAAGCGATCAATGCCAGATCATTAATACCCTGTCCGACAGTGGCGATCACAGTCACCGTGCAAATCGCATTCAGGACAACCGTCAAACTGCCGGCGCGTAAATATCCATGCCTGACCAGGGTGAATGGAATCAATTGCAAAGCACCGCCGACCAATGTCACGCTGATCAACTTCCAATCACTCGAGACAAGGGATGTAAGAATAACCGCGACGTAGGTAACCAGCGATGTGTAAATAAGCGTGTTGACAATACCTGCCGCACGCCGATCTTCTTGATGTACATAGCCAGCTTGAGGAGACCAATCCTTCATATTTATCCCAGAAATTAGGGGTTGGATGTGTGAATTTGATTTACTCTGGGTTATAACTTCTACCCAAAATAAACCTTCATGGGTTTGAAGTAGAAATCTTCCCAGCCTGTTTTATAACTTTCCGCCTGTCCTTCGGGGATGTTCCAATGCTTGAGAGTCAGTTTGGTTTTGCCGTGTTCTTCTTCCAATAAAATTTCCACCAACGAGTCTTCCGCTTCGGAGGGAAACTCCGCGGTGCGCCATGCTTGCAAAATGCGGCGGTTTGGTTCCAACTCTAAAAACATACCCTGAATATACCCGTCCCATGCAGCGAAATCGCCATCCACTGTCCCATCCACCTTCGCGGGACTGCCTGTAATGGCGCTATGTCCTTCAGTGGAAAGCCATGCTTCATAAATTGTTTCTGCTTTTGCGTGAACTGTAACTGTCAGGGTGAACTCGTTTTTCATGTCGCCTCTAAATTGCTTTGACCTTGATTGGGATGGTCATCTCAGCCGCGATCCGCGCTGCGAGACGCGCATTGTTCAACAATAATGCCAGATTCGTGCGCAGAGATTTCCCCTCTGTCAATTCACTGATTCGTCCCAATAAGAACGGAGTAAGTTTTTGTCCGTGGATTCCCTGCTCGATCGCTTCTTCCGACGCTTGTAGGATCATCGGTTCCATTTCGACCTGTGAGATGGCTTCTGTTTCAGGGACAGGATTCGTCACGAGGACGGCGCTCCGCATCCCGAGATCCCAATGTGCCCGCGCGAAGTCCGCGATCTCTTTGGGCGAATCCAACCGCACGCTGACGTTCAGTCCGCTCTCGCGGGAATAGAACGCGGGGAATTCATCCGTTTGGTAGCCGACGACAGGCACGCCCATCGTTTCAAGATATTCCAGTGTTGCCGGCAGGTCCAAAATCGCTTTCGCGCCAGCGCAGACAACGATCATGGGAATCTCAGCCAGCGCGCGCAGGTCGGTGGAAATATCAAAAGATGATTCCTTGTGCACGCCGCCGATCCCGCCTGTGGCGAAGACTTTGATACCCGCCAGTTGCGCCGCAAACATTGTCCCTGCGACTGTGGTGCCGCCATTTTTCTTTTTGAGGATGGCTGTCGCGAAGTCGCGGTGACTCACTTTCAGCACAGAGTCTGACTCAGAAAGCCGTACCAATTCCTCATCTGAGAGACCGATGCGAATTTCTCCGTCTAACAGCGCAACCGTCGCGGGGGTCGCATCGTTATCGCGGACTTGTTGTTCCATGTCGCGCGCCAGTTCAAGATTTTGCGGCTGCGGCAGCCCATGTGTAATGACGGTGGATTCAAGTGCTACAACGGGCGTGCCAAAATTGAGCGCCCGCGCGATCTCAGGAGTGAGTGTGATGTTGGGATTTTTCATGAGGGTTTTAGGTAGTGGGGTGTGAGGTGGGAAATATTTATTAATGCCTTTTCGATTCTGGCAAGTTCTTCTTGTTTTTCTTCCATCGGTCTATTGTCGTTCTCGATCTTTATTTTTCCCGCGATTAATTCCTTGCGGAAGGCCCTTAGTATTTCCTGCGCAATGACGGTCGCGTCTTTTTTAACCTCTGCCTGTTGGATATTTCGTTTTCTGGATTCAGGATCGAATGAAACTGATGATTCCTGTGTATTATCCGATTCCCTGGTGGACGTCCCCTTATTAGTGGGGATACGTGAGGTGTTGGCTTTTTCATAATTTGTGATGACGACATCTTTTATCAGATTCATGACCTCTACATTTTCATAACGCTTTCCTGAGTGTTCCACTGAGGCGCGTTTCTTGGCGTTTTCACGTGAAAGAGCCCAGGCTTCCTTGTGTTTATCAAGGATTAAAGTATTCGGAAGCTGCCAATTGCCAATGTCGATCCATTCGATGGAAACGCCAAGTTTGGCGGCTTTTTCTCTAAAGGTTTTGTTGAAGAATTGAGCGGTGATTTTGGATCGTGATTCGAATTTTGGCGCGGGGGATTCTCTTCTCGCGCCAGGGATGGTCTGCTGGCCTGTCATCTCCACGCGCATTTGAGCGATGGTCTGGTCGTTGAAAGACGCGTTGTCCACTTCCTTCTGGCTGATGCTTGCGAGGATCTCGCTTAGTGTGCGTGATTTGATCAAATCTTCCAGCTCGGAAATGATGAGGGGGACAATGGTTGTATCCCACGGGAAGGTGATTCCGGATGGGGTGGCGGGGCTGGGTGTGATGATCGTCTGGTGATAAACAAGCAGCTGAACTGCACTTTCGTCAAACAAGTATGCGTCCCCCTGAACTTTGTCATCCTTAGTTTGTGGCCTGCGGAGCAGGCTAAACATTACTTTTATGCCGTTTGCTTCCAGAGGTATGCCGTCTTTGGTGCGCGACTTGACCGCAAGACCGCTGACGAACTGGTCACGCAGGTTTATGATCGCGTATTCGCGCTTGCCGAGTTCGTCAAATTTGCCGATCTCGCGGATGCGCTCGAACCTGCCAAGTTTCCACGGTTCATTTCGCGGATAAATGACCTTTGGTTCCCCGTTAACTTTTTCCAACACAGCAACGCTATCCAGGTTGACCTGGATCTCACCCGGCCCTCCGATCAAAATGAGGGATGATTTTTCATCATCTTCGGAGATCTTGCCCTCCTTGATCGTGATCCTTTGATGCCCGTAACCAAATGTTACTTCTTCGAGAAAGTCGGAGGCGAGTTCTTCGTTGTGAAATTCATAAACATCGTCGAGATAACGCCCCGCTAATTTTTTAGAAAGAGCGTAAACCACAACCAACAGAGGAATGTACTTGACCAGACTCATGCCAATGATGATCGCTTTATGCATTCGTTCCGGTACGCTGAAGATCGTGAGCACCATGGTCAAACCACTTAAAACAAGCCAGATCGCCATAACAACAACACCGCGCCAACGATTCCTGATTGCTACACTTTCATCTGTCAAGCCGAAGATCAGGGACGCAAAATTGTTTCGGGGGTTATTATTTTTCATGGTTTATCCCACGCTCTGCGAATCATCAAATGTGCCATCAGGGTCAATCCCTAGGGAGTTGTTGTTCAGGGGATTGTTATCCAACAGCCATTTCCAAATCTCGTCCAGTTTCCTTAATTCCGTCTCATAGTTTTTATTGGCGTTGGTTTCGCTCAGCATGAATTCCTTGAGCGGCAGAATCAACAATTGTAATGTCTTGAATGGGTTTTCCTGCGGCAGGGTCGGTTTACCGCTAAACTGTCTGGATGCGATCCGTGCAAAATTTTTGCTGGCCTCTTCCAGTGATGCAGTTTCAATCAGCGATTCTTTTTCTTTAAGATACTTTTCTTCTTTTTTGGCGATTGTCAACCACTCCGCACTCCATTGCTCGATGGTTTGTTTTTCGATATCCGGATCGAAGAGCACATTATGAATGCGCACGTCCACGATCTCGAGTCCGCGTGATTGCAGTTGTTTGAATTCGAGGCTTTCCAGCCATTCCCCTGTTCTTCCGCCCGTATCATCAAGCACTTCCACACTGCTTTGCCTGACCCGTTTGTTGATCATTTTTTCAATGGTTTGCAATCCGCTGGTATCACCAGGCGCGAACAGCTCTCCGAGTTTAAATTTACGAATGTATTCGCGCCAAACATTCACGACCAAATGTGCGGGAAGGCGGTTCCAATCCATGCGGTTTTTTTTATTCTCGGACGCTCCCAATTCGATCACTTCACGCGTGATGGCATTGCGGACGGAATCTGGATCGTATCCGTATTGCGAGATTACCCCGCCTTCGGTCGGATTTTTTTCTTTTGGTCGCTTGATGCTGAATTTGATGCTGATAGTGGGGGAGACTTCAAATCCATCGCGCGTCAATCCGCTGGTTTGATGGCGGCGGCTTTGCATTTCGTTGTAATCTTTGGGGCTGGTCGGCACAGGATTTAAGAAAGGCTGGTCGGCAGTTTGCGGACCGATAAACAGCCACTGTGAGCGAAGATCCACGCTTCCGGCGATATATTCATTCCCGCCTGTGAATTTGACCCCCGGACCGACAGTGTCTTTGATCTCGGTATCCGTGCGCAATACCGCTGCGCTGGCAGTATCCACCACGATCACGCCTGCGCCACGTTTGCTTTCCTCACCCTTATGCATGATGACGCGTCCGTTCTTTATAAAGAGAGCGGGACCGCGCATGCCCGTTTCAAAATTCTTTACACGTGAATAGATTTCATCCCTGTAATTTTCATTTTGAATTGGCAGTACGAATTGGGCAAAAAAGTAAACCAATCGGTCAAGCAGTATATACGCCGCAGCCAGATCTACAAGGATTAATGCGGCATAGACGTAAATGTTATATGGGATATGCGCGGCTCGCACGATCACATACCAGACCGCGTTTGTCGCTAATATCACGCCGATCGGGTGCTTTAGAAACCTGACTAGTCTGCCGAAGATTTTTCTTATCATCCTAGGTTGATTCTAAAGCAGAATCGATTAATTCGGTAAACTGAAATTAAATTTGGTGGTCTCGTAGGGACGGAAGGTTTACCCTCTTTTTGCAATGCTCATTTGGATTGGCAAACCCATACTATTTATCCAAATAACGAATGGATTTATTTTCATTCTCATGATTGTCCGTCTTTGCGGGTACATCGGACTTGTTAATAATAAATAAATCGTTTTTTGTCTCAAGGAATAGGCGCGGGAGATATCCAGAGGGGGGACAGTCTTACGGTCATTAAAGCTTCTTGTCCAATAAATTACTCCAAATATGAATGCTCCCATCAAAAAATACCCAAATATCGACCCTAATACAAGCAAACGAATACCAGCGTAAAATGTTGCAAATAGAGCAATTGCCTGCCAGACATAGTACGGAATATTGTACTTAAAAATCTTCCTTGAACTTTTTCTCTTTTCGCGTTCGATCTGACGGGCGGGATAATCAAATTCATCGATTAATTCGAATATGATTCTGTCGGCTTCAAGAGATTCGTGTGCTTGATCAAAACAAAGCGTCCGTTTGGGATTTCCTTCATTGGAGGTTAATTTGCGCTCGCTTAATCCTTGAATTAGATAATTTTTGTAAGCGCAAATATCCTCTTTATCCTTGTCGCTTAATTCTGTGGTTTTTGTTATTCGCTCCATGAGCCAGTCCAGATCGTTCCTGTACTGGTAGATCTTCAAGTAGGCTTTCCACGCCATAACGTTTTTAGGATCGGCGCGCACAACAGCATCCAGCACCATTTCAGCGTTTTGAAGCTGACCCGAATCGATCAGTTGATAACCTCGTTTAAGTAGATGGGCGGAAATTGGCATTGCTTTAGCTCCGAAGTTGGTAGATGGGGATTACAAACTGCTCATTTTTTCATCCACACGTTGGAGGATGAAACGTTGTGTGGCCTGTAAATAATCCTCGTCCCGTACGCGTGTTTCCCAGACTCTGGCAATATAATTCTTCAAGCCTTCCAGGTCTCGCCTTGTTGTGCAGATGTGTATATAAGCATCCCAGGCTTCCACATTTTGCGGGTCTGCGTATAGGATCTTATCAAGTACAGATTGAGCTTCTGCGTATCGTTTTTTTCCAATATAAGAATATGTTTGATCCAGTAGTTCCCAAATCTTTGCCATGGTGCCTCTCCTTGCTAAATAATTATGCTGCTATCATATCTGGCAAGCTCATGAGGCGCTACCCGAACAACTTGGTGATTGATATGCTCATTTTTGCCCATATGCAGTGTCGCATTTTGTCATCTGTACGGCTTTTTTAACCGTCTATTTCAGGATAAAAATAATTGAATTTTTTAGTCGTCAGCGATTGGCTAAACATTTTTTAGTCACAGAGTTAAGGAGTCACCGAGAAAAAATAGTAAACAACGTGTCTAAACGGCGTATCACCTGTGAGTAGTGGTAAAAGGATTTTTTCGATCCTTACCAGAAGAATACAAAAATAGTTGAAGTTGTAGAGGTTCTTCTTTATGACAATATACATGTTACAAGGTGGTATTGCTCTGTATCTCAAGAACACAGCGACCTTTTAATAAAACTTCATATCTGGAATACGAGGGATTGGTTTTTGAAAAATCCTTGCAAAATCCGTGTTATGCAATATCTACATTAAATCAAGACCCCTTTCCGTATATGCTGCCGAAAAGGGGAGGTGATGCACTATAGTTTTTCCATACATGCGACTCTGAGCAGGATCATATCCTGGCCAGTCGCAGATGCGCCTTAAACGCTTGTCGCGTATGCAGTGATAAGGGATTTAAAGCGCTCATCGTCGTGCAATGAATCAAGATCAGGATCGTTTCGAACCCAATTGATATAAGTCTGCTTGGTTTGAATTGCAATTTGCAATAATTCGATTGCGCGGTCGGTATTTCCACAAATAGCCTCGAGACAAGCCCGGTTATATTCGTTTTCATTCGCAAGGTTGGTGCTCAAGGCTTGTTTTATGTGAATCTGAGCCTGTTCATCCATTCCCATTTTCCGATAGTGGCTGCCAAGTGAAGCATGAGCCAGCGTATGTTTCGGGTTTAATTCCAATACTTTTTGAAAGGCAAGGACGGCTTCCGCCTCTCTTCTTTCAGCGGCATAGATTAATCCCAGCCGGTAGTAGTAAGAGGGCTTTGTGGAATTGTTGGCGATAGCATTTTTTATGGCTTGAATGGCGTCCTTATACATGCCGGCAGATTTATATGCGTCACCTAATCTTTCCCATGCGGTTACATTTCGAGGATTGTTGATCGTTTCGGCTCTGTATTTGGCAATATCCAACTCGATATTTTTCAACTCTTCGGGTGATAGTTCCGGCAAAAGAGGCCCACCCCGATTGCTTGGCCCAATTTCATCTTCGATCATATCTTCAGGTGCAGACTTAATGAATTTCTGAGATTGACTATCTGTAACTGTTTCTTCACTTTGAGAGGATTCGTCCTCTCTGACCGCCAGGTTTTCAGGCAAGCTTGCATCCGCTATATCATTAAACTCCCAGCTTCCTTGTTCATTGGCTGGAGTTTTAATGACCGCTTGCTTAGACTCCATTTCTTGTCTTATTTTTTCAATGTCAAGCGGAACAAGATCATCGTCAAGCCATTGAGCGGCGGTCCGTGCTTTGGCGGGGTGGAGTGGCGCGGGGGCTTCGCTCGACAGTGTGCTCATCTCCACTTTCTGAGACGGATGGTTCTCATCTAGGAGCCTATTAAGATCAAGCGACGGCATCGATACAGTAAGTGGAAATTTGATATCAAGTTCCACTCCGTTTCTTGGTTCGTCTAGCTGCGGATCGAGAACATCTGCCTGTTGATACGCTTCCATTGCGTTTTTATACTCTCTGATGTGACGATACAGGATCCCAAGCCTATTCCAGGTGATGGCTTTCTCTTTTGCGTCTGGCAGCAATTCAATACTGCGGCGGTACAGTTTGATTGCATCCGAATATTTGCCTGTGTAAACGAATGCCAGTGCCAGATTGCTGTATGACCTGCCAAATTTATTGTTCAATTGAATCGACCGTAAATAAGCATGGATTGCGGGCTCATATGCGCCGTTCATTAAATACAAGTTGCCAAGTTCGTTCCAGGTTTCATGATTGCTCATTGAATACCTCGCTCAGGAAACATGGTTGGATTTTTGTTCTGCATGTAAATTGCCCAACAGGCCAAAGCTTGAGCGCAAAGACTGCTTGGCGTTTTCAGGATCAAGCTCGTCTGCTGTTTGATAGGCGGCAATCGCGTTGCTGTAATCGTTCATACGACGGTATACATTGCCAAGTCGGTTCCATGTCAAAGCTTTCTCTCTATCCAATGTAAACAGTTCAATGCTGCGTTGATATAACAAAATCGCTTCAGCCAGAAAGCCTTTTTGGACGTACGCCAAGGCCAGGTTGCTGTAGGGCCATGCAAATTGCCTTTCCAATTCGATGGCCTTGCTGTAAGCGGCGATCGCTTCGTCATAAGAACCGGATTTAAAGTACACATTGCCCAATTCATTCCAGACCTGCGCGCTTTTTGTCTCCATCTCAAGTAATTCTTCGCTGCTCTTACTTAACTTGGTTTGCGATGTCTGATGTTGAACTTCCTCTACATGATCAGATAAAATATTTACGGGTTCAACAACATCCTTTAAATATTCTTCATATGCCATCTCGCCAGTTTGATTTTTTGATGCGTCATTGGCGGAATATTTCATGTTGACGGTTTCCGCTGAAAAGTTTACTTCCTGTGCCTTGATATCCGCGTCACTCTGACCGTTGAACTGATCTGCCAATACCTCAGCTTTGACCTTGTCTGCGTCATTCGATGTCGCTCTGATTTCGGGTTCATTTTTATTAATGACCAGCCATTCAGGTATGCGTGAGTTTTTTGGCTCATCCGCAGGGGAAGCTAGTTGATTTTTATGATCTTCAGAAAGCCAGTTCGGAAGCATCTCTTCCACTTTGACCTCGACCGTGGCTGGTACTTCTATTGCCTCGCTTTCTTGTGCCAGAATTTCGATTTCGTTTGCATCCTCTTGAATAGGGGAGGCGGTTACCGATAAAACAACCTCGGTGGTAGGTTTATTATCTTGAGACAGGATGGTTTCGAGGGATGTAAGCGGGTCCTCGTTATCATCCTTTCCTCTTGCTTGTTGTGTATCCGCTGCCGTTATTTTTTCTTCTGATGTCTTTATGGACGAGTCTTGTGAGCGATCGTTTGTGCCTGCTTTGCCGCTATCTAGGAGGTCCGCTTCTTGAAAAGATAAAAAGGCTTTTTCGTAATCATTCAGTTTGCGATAAGCCTCGCCTAAACGATTCAACGAAGTTACTTTTTCCTTGGTCTCATTAAGCAGTTCAATACCGGCCAGATAAAGTGGGATGGCATCTTCGTATTTCCCTTGCAGCGATAAGGTATACGCGAGGCTGCTAAGCGGCTGACCAGCATGAGGGGCGAGGTCGATAGCTTTTTGGTAGGCAATGCGCGCTTCTTCGTATGCGCCAGCCCTGGAATGGACATCTCCCAGGTCGATCCAATTCTGAACATTGTCTGGATCGATTTGTGTCGCATGCTTGTATGCCTGCGCAATATCTTCATTACGGTTCCCTGGATCCATGAGATTCCCTAAACCAAGCCACGGCTTGATGAAGCGGTCATTAAACTCCGCATTCTTTTTCTGGTAACTTATGATCGCCTCGGAAATATTTCCGATATCTTTCCAGAATTCATGTTCTGACATGTTTGCCTCCAGTAATAATTGGCTTGTTTAATTAATTTGAATAACAATTGCCCAGCAGGCTGAAGCGGGTGCGTGTGAGCAAGGATGCTTTTTCTTCTGATAATTTGATCGCGTTTTGATAAGCCTTTTTGGCATTGTCGTATTCATTCATTCTGCGATACACATTTCCAAGACGATTCCATGAAACCGCTTTATCTTTGTTATTTTTGAAGAGTTCTATGCTCTTAAGGTAAACCGGGATCGCCTCTCGATGTTTGCCTTGGAATACAAGTGATATGGCAAGGTTGCTATGTGCCCAACCTGAAGTTTCGTCAATTTTGACTGACTTCGTGTAGGCTTTTACCGCTTCGTTGTAGGATTGGGCTTTGAAAAACAGGTTCCCGAGTTCAAACCAGACCTGTGCGTTTTGCGAATTGGTTTCAGAGTAGGCAAAGTCCGCTTTATCGCGCCTGCCCGCATTCTGAGGATCTATTTCATCAGCATTTTGATAGGCATTCAAGGCGTTCTCATACTTATTCAATTGACGGTAGATGTTGCCCAGGCTGTTCCACGAGGCGGCTTTTTCTTCATTTGTCTTGAGCAGACAAATACTTTTTTGGTAGAGAAGAATGGCTTCCGCGTATTTTCCCAGTGTCAGATAGGTGAGGGCTAAGTTGCTGTACGGCCAGCCAAAAGAACGATCGAGTTCGATGGCCTTGTTGTAGGCGATGGCGGCGTCTTTATACGATCCGTTTTGATAGTGGATATTTCCCTTTTCATTCCAAACTACGGCATTTTTAGATTCCGTCATTTCCTCTTCATTATCAAATAAGGTTGTTTGGGGCTGTTTTTTTAGTGTTTCTGGTGCAGGTTTGGTTTTAAGAATAGGGTGTGAAAAAAAAGTTGACATGAGTGGCTCCTCTTTTGATTGATTGTTAGCGGGCAGGTTTTCTGAATTGGCGGTAAACAGGGTTGTATTTTGGTACGCTGTTTCAGGGTCAAATGTCCATTCGTCAAAATCTTGTTCTTCCTGCCGGGTTTTTAGGATAGGTTTTACTTCTTGAATTGTTGCCGATATTTTTGTTTTTGCAATAAGAGAGTCTTCAGAAGGAATATCGGTTTTTCTGGTAGACGCAGGCTTGGGTGAGTCTGGCGTGGAATTCGGTTGGACGATTACGTTGCGGTCTTTTAATTTGTCTGCTGTTTGATAAGCCTGCACTGCCAGGTCATAATCGTTTATGGCGCGATAGAAACCAGCCAGACGGTCCCAGGCAACAGCCTTGTCGCAATCTTCTGTAAAGACGGATAAACTTTTTTTGCACAGATTGATCGCCTCTGAGTGTTTCCCTTGATTGCCATAGGCCAATGCCAGATTGCAATAGGCCCAGCCGAACCCGTTGTCCAATTCACTTGCTTTCGAGAAAGATTGGGCGGCTTCTTCAAAAGCGTTGACTTTAAGGAATGTTAATCCGAGGTCGTTCCAGACCCGATGATCATTTGGATTTATATTCAAAGCTCGTTGAAACATTTTGATCGCATCTTTACTGCGCTCCTGCCTGCGGTATATATCTGCCAATCCCAGCCATGAAGCGGCGAATCGTTTGTTAAGTTCGATGGCTTTTTGGTAGGCGGCAGCGGCGTCGGTATCGCGTCCGGCGCGTATATAAGTATCCCCAAGTCCATTCCATGGGCGGGCCAATGTTGGTGCGTATTGAATGGCGATCTGGTAGGCTGCGATGGATTCTTCCAAATAGCCGATTGTGTAATACACTGCACCAAGGCCGGTCCATGCGACCGGGTCTTTATCGTTATTTTTTAGCGCTTTTTGAAAAGCCAGCATGGCTTCATCGTTTCGGTTGATCTTCAAACACAAATTGCCGAGGTTGTTCCAGACGAATATGTGCTCGGGTGCGATCGCGATCGCCTGTTTGTAAGCGGCAATTGCCTCGTCGTTCTGTCCAAGACCGAAATAGACCAGGGCGATGGCATTGAAACATTCAGCTTCAAAAAAATTGTCTTCCAATTTGGCGGCCGTTTGAATTGCCTGCTGTAAATTCACTTTTGCTTTTTCGTAATCGCCTTTACGCCAATGGAGTATGCCTAGTGTCAGCAGAAGATTTGCCCGCGTGGAGGTTGATTCATCATTCTTTGGCAGGCCGCTGAGGAAGGTTTCGCGCACGTTGATCTTGTCTTCCGTATTTTCAAACTGCTCCGAGTAATCCCCGATGCCTTGCCAGACCGATTCAATGGTTGTTTGCAGCATTTGATCTGCTTTTGGTTCGTCTGGAAGTTCAATCATGCGCTGGCGGTATTCCCAGAAATCCGGGGCGGTACGCAGTAATTCAGTGATCATGTTTTGTGTGAGCCAGAAGATGATCCGTATTTTTCTTTCGCTTAAAATATCTTGATGATTGCCAAGTTTAATAAAAATATTTGTTTGTTCGCCGGGTTGCTGATTGAGTCCATTGACGAAGAAGACATGTCCGCTTGCGGGATAGTTCTGAAGAATTGAGATGAGTTTGGAATCTGGCAAACCATCCATTTGGATATGGATGATCTTTTGCCCTTGTTGGATCAAAAAATTCTCAAGGGCGGTTTCAGCGTTAGCGCGAACATATTCTGAGTTGCAAATTGCTAGAAGCGCGGCCGGTCGGTCCCACTTGACGGCAAGCTCAAACTCGTTGAAAAGTAGATCAACGCGCTCATCAAATATGTTCAATTCCGCTTGCTGAACCATGCCAGGGGCGGTCATAGCATTTTCCTCAAGACCGGATGGACATCACACCAGTTTTCCTCATCACGGTACTCAAGCAGGGCGAGCACTTGAAGCAGCGCCCTGAGGCGGTCGCTATATTCAAGCCTTTTACTATCGTGCACGATTTTCAGGAGTTTTAAGTCATCCTTATCCAGGATGCGTCGATACTCGTTGCGGATTTCGTTCGCTGCCCATTCAACATCGTCCACTTCGATCTGGGTGATTTTTCGCCGTCTGGCGCGCCCGATCGCTGTGCGAATAATACGGGCCTGTTCCCGGAAAACACCGCCGCTATAGGTGATTGCCTGGTTCAACGCTGCCGGCTGGATCAACTTGGCGTCCATGCGGACTGTCACGAATTTTTCCAGGATACGATACCCTTCTTGAAGATGCTGCATTGAATCATTTGCTGTGCGCAGATTAATGTTCGGCAGGAAGAGGGCTTGATCGCGAATGGCATCGAATTCCTTGCTGTAAAAGAGTGCGCTTGATACGGTGTATACGATGGCGCAGTTGGGTTGTAGCATGATCTCACGGTGGTCGTGGAAAATGGCGCGGGCTCGGTCAAGGTCGGGCTTGTCCATGTCATCGATCAGGATTAAAGGAATGCGGTGTTCCTGTTTGTAGATGGCCGCAGCGATGTGATTAATGATCGCGATTAAACCGGTTATATCCTTCTCAACGATCTGCCTTAACTCGATGCGGGTGGCCGGCTCTAGTTTCATTTTCAACCCGGCATTCACAAAGAATGCCGCAATGGACGCGCCGATTTCATAATCTGAGACGCGTCCTTTCAGGATGGTTGATATTTGCTGTTCCACTTTTCCCTGCCAGCCATTTAATTCTTTGAGAAGCTGATCAGGGAGTTCGCCGCCTTGTTTTCTGTACTCAAGAAAAAGGCGGCTGCCAATGGCAAGCAGGACATCACGGAAATCAAGGTCGATGATGTCGGTCTCTTCACGGATGCTAAAGTTGATCGGCCAATATTTTTTTTGAATGTCGCTGTTGCTTAACAGATGAAGCAGTTCGGTGGATTTTCCGCAGCCGCGATGACCGGAAAAGAAGAACTTCGGAGGGCGGTAAAAAGGCGCGAGCAGAGCGTCGATCAATTCGTTGATGGGGTTGCCAGGGCGGTTGATATAGAAGGGATTGGCCTTTCCGCCAGGCGCGGGCTTGAGAGGTAGATCCAGCTCAAAATTTAGCCAGGCTCTGTCAAACTCTGTCGCTTTTAGATATTCAAAATTGCTCATTGATCCTCTGTTCAGATGTTGAAAGTATTATATAAATCTAGATGTTGATTCAATAGCCGAAAACATTGGTTCTTTTATGGGGAGAAAATGACCAGACAAGACGGGATGGGTAGGTGGTTATATCCCAACTCTGGTCATGAACGTTTCGACTTTCCTAATTTGCTGGGGCGGCCATTCCTTCACGTATGGCGTATAAAGCGGCTTGTGTTCGGTTGGTTACATGCAGTTTGTTGAGAACACTGCTGACATATTTGGCAATCGTCCGTTCATGGACAACCAGAGTCATGGCAATCTCCTGATTGCTCAAGCCGCGTGCAATCAGGCGTAAAGTTTCCATTTCACGGCGGGTTAAATGTTCGCTGATTGAATTCTCATTTGTTGCTGAGTTATTAAAATCTTGAATAACTTTCATCGCCACAGATGGATGCAGGGAAGCCTGACCATTGGCTACATCACGGACGGCTTGCAGGAGTTCCACCCGCGGTGTATCTTTTAACATGTAGCCCAATGCCCCAATTTTGATGGCTTGATATACCCGGTTACTTTCTGCAAAACTGGAAAGGACGAGGATGCGGAAGTTTGACGAGATCTCTTTTAACTTTGGAATGGTGGCCAAGCCATCTTGATATGGCATTACCATGTCAAGCAGGATTACATCGGGCTTCGTTTTTCGTGCGATCTGGACTGCCTGCAGGCCATTTTCAGCTTCACCAACAACTTCCATGTCTGGCTGGAGTGAAAGAATTGCAACCATTCCTTCGCGTACAACATTTTGATCATCAACAACGAGAATACGGATTTTATTCATGGCGATTACCTATGTGATGGATATGGTTTGCCGTTTTTAATGGATGGCAATTGTGAACGCGGAAAATCTTTGCGCATTGGCTTGTGCGTCGTTCAGTTCCGATTGTTGCATGCGCCATTGGTCAGGGGACCAAACCTCAAGATATTCTCCCTGCCCGACGATGACAAAATCAACGGTCAGTCTGGCATATTCCATTAGCTTGGGCGGCAGGGTGATTATGCCTTTGTCGTCAATTTCTAAAAACACGGCTTCGCCCAGAAACATTCGAGACAGTAAGCGGACAAGCGGGTCTGTGATATTTAAGGAAGTGATCCGCGAATAGATCTCTCCAAATGTGTTTTCGGTAAGAATAAGCAGGTTTTGATCAAATCCCTGGGTTAAGTAAACTCCGCCTAAAATCGACTTTCGCCAATTGGAAGGAAGAGTTAGATGATTTGAATTTTTTAACCCGCTAAGGTGATGTCCGAGGAACAATTTAGATCTCCTGAAAAGAATTCTGGGTCAAGTTGTTTATAGAAGTATTATAAGAATCAAGCACATATTACGAAACCTACAAAACAGGTGTTTCCGCAAGCGAAAGTTGCCCAAATTGCGATGCCTATATGGGTAAAAATGACCATGACGATTGCGAGTAAAAAAATGCACATGTCATATGATTGCTATGACTTAAAAAAATACCCGCGCATTTTAGCGCGGGCTGGATTATGGTTTGATACCAATGATTCGAACTTATTTTTTTGACTCGGCCAGACCTTCATTGATTGCATATAAAGCCGCTTGGGTGCGGTTGGCTAGATGGAGTTTGTTCAGGATGCTGCTGACATATTTTGCCACCGTTCTCTCATGGACAACCAGCGAATTTGCGATTTCTTGGTTGCTTAAACCACGCGCAATAAATTTCAAGGTCTCCAGTTCCCGGGGTGTCAAAGGATTCGCTGTGTAGATCAACTCTGCAGGATGATCTATTTCATTGATGACTTTCATTGCAATGGAAGGTTGGATCGAAGCCTGCCCCTTTGCAACATCACGGATCGCCTGCAATAACTGTACCCGTGTCGCATCTTTTAGTAAGAACCCCAACGCTCCGGCCTTGATGGATTGGTAAACCAGGTCGCTTTCGTCAAAGCTGGTCAATACCAAAATTCGCGAATCTGGAGAAACGTGTTTTATTTTTGGAATGGATTCCAGACCGCTTTGTTTTGGCATCATTAAATCCAAAAGGATGACATCGGGCTTTGCTTGACGAGCGATCTCCACGGCTTTAATTCCGTTTTCGGCCTCGCCCACAACTTTCATGTCTGGCTGAAATGAAAGGATCGTAACCACTCCATCTCGCACCACGCTTTCATCATCTACTACAAGAATGCGTATTGCCTTCATAAAATTATTCCTTTCTGCCGACTGTTACAGAGATTTTTGTTCCCGCGCCAGGTGCGGATGTGATCTTGTACTTTCCGTTTGCCTGTATGGCACGTTCCTTCATATTTGGAAGCCCCAATCCGCCCTGATCTATTTTTTTGATGTCAAACCCGCGCCCGTCATCTGTGATTGTAAGTATAACATTTTGGCGGGTTTGCTTTAATCCGATGGAGACGTTTTTTGCATGTGCATGCCTAAGAATATTATTCAATGCTTCCTGTGCAATGTAATATAGGGCAATTTCCTTATCTTTTGTCAGCTGGATGTTTTCATCTGCGAGCAGCCGGGCTTTGATGTCGGCGCGTCCCTCAACCGCAGCCAAACGATGGTGCAGGGAGGAAACCAATCCATCATTAAGATCCACAGGCTGCATTTCATATAGAAAGAGACGCATTTCTTTTACGGCTTGTCGTGCATTTTCTCCGATGCGGGTTAGGACTTGCAAGGGGGCGATTTCGGATCCTGCTTCCATTCCGGCTTGTGCTGCCTCAGTCAGAGCGACCAGCCCATACAGTTTTTGACTCACAGAGTCGTGCAGGTCGCGTAACAGCCGCTGACGCTCTGAAAGTGCGATCGCGAATTGTCGTCGGCGATTATTGTCGATCAACGTTGCGATTTGATTTGAGATGGTGGTGAGTCGAACCACTTCATCTTCACTGTAGGTGATGTTCTCATTCCGCCCCAGGCAAATGCAGCCGATCACTGTATTCTCATGTTCTGTAGAAATGATCAACGGAATGAGTACGGCGCAATCAAAGCCTAATTTATTTAAGTTGGCTGTAACATCTATCGAATCATTGAATTTATCCACAATGAGTGGATGGTTTCCCTCATTGTGCATCAGCCATTTATATATGGTTGCGGCGATCGATTCTTGTTTTATTATCTTATTATGATCGGGCGCAAGCCCAAATTGAGATTTTAAAGTAAGTCTTGCTGGAGAGCCATCGCCTTCTTCGGTCAGGAAAATTGCAACTGCCTGGCTGCGGAATGAATATACGATCTGATAGCTGGATTCGGATAAAAATTCCTCTAAATTTATCGAGCGGCTGGCTGCGCTTGATACCGCATTCAGGAGAACGAACAGTTCGTCGCGCGCCCGTTGACGCGCGTCATTTGCCAGTTTACGTCCTGTAATATCTCGCCAAAGGATGAGGTGACCGAAGTCTGCGTCACTTTGATCTGTCAATTTGGAAATGCGAATATTAAGGTAGCGCCAATCCTTTTTGGATTTTACGCTTCGACGCATTTCTATTTCTTTATTGCCTTTGGTGGAGTTTAGAATGTTGGGCCAATCAGTCAGAATTTGATCTATGGATTCTCCGTAGATTTTTTCGTGGGATAACCCGATCATTTCCTCTGCCGCAGTGTTCAAGTCGATCACTCTGTTGCGGTGATCAACTACCATCCATCCGTCATCCATGCCTTCAACTACTAAATCCCGTGTAATGGGGGTTGTCTCAATTGAATGCCTGTTGAAAATCCCATATGAAAAGCCAATGAGCGCCAGTGAGAAAGATACCATGGAAAGCAGGATGTCAGTTTCCGTGCTGACTCCAAATATTGTTGATACTCTGCTTAGCAAAGGAAGAAGGGCGCCGATGATAATAGTCCCGGAACGAAAAAAATGGATACTCGGTTTGCGAGCGAAAGTGTCAATTAAGAATACATTACATGCGAGAAGAATGCTGATAATATAGATCGAATTCAGTTGTTTTCCAATACTGTTTTCGCCAATAAAAAAAATGGAACGTAGGGGTTCGGTCCAAAATGCGAATTGAAGGATTGCTGGTGCCAAAAAGAAAAAAATCATCGCGGTGTTGTGCATCCAGCGAGTGCGGTTATTCATCCAGCTTATGCGATTGGTGTAGATAAGCGAAAAATAGAATTGCGCCATTGCTGCAATTGCCAGGCATAAATAGTTTATGGATGTTAATACCCGCAGGGAAAAAAACGGCTCTGGCAATTTGTAAAGATAGTATGATATTCCCCAGACGGTAACTATACTTGCGATAATTGAAAGACTGATCGCGTCGGCGGTTTTCTTGTTTAAGAGAAAAACAGCGCCGATGAGCAGGGCGATCGTGGGAACCAGCAGCAAATTTAATAATGGGTAGTTGCATATTTTTAATGAATTGGAATGGCGCTAATTAAAATCACCCGTGCTGGGCGGCTTTCTTTGTTCCACGGCTTGCAGAAAACTCGACGACACGGTGACGAAACGCCCAAAAGTCTGGGGCCAGGTGCGGCAAACTTTCCGATTCAAGTTCTGTCAACCAGAACACAACGCGGATGGATTGTTCCACCAGAAGTTCTCTGTGCATGTTAAGGGCGCTAAAAATCGTGCCGTTCACTTGCCCACCTACAATCCCCAGCTCTGATACAAAAAAAACAATTTCATTGTGATTTTTTGTTTTGCATATTGCGTCGATCACATCTGTTTTACCCGTTGCCTTGATCAATTTGACTTTCTGATCCCATTTTATAATTTCTTTTTCAAGAGCCTTTTGGGCTTTGATCTGTTCCGGTTTTGATTTGTGGATCGCGAGCAAAATGCTCGGTCTTTGCCAGTGAATGGCAAGATTAATTTCATCCGTCAGGATTTCAATCCCTTCTTTGAATGATTTGCTGTGAAAATCTTGTTTTGCCATGATTAAGGAATCTTCACGTTCTATTGATCTTTGGAAAGGAAGTAAATTATTTTTAAAGGTAGTAGATCTTGTGCTTCGCGGTTTAATTGGTTGTAGTACTGCTTCCACAGATCGAAAAAGGCGCCGCTGTTTAGTGATGTTATTTTCTGGAAGTTTCCGGATGCCAGTGCCTGCATGGCTTCATTTGTAAAACCGCCGATGGAAAAGATCACGCCATAATCATTTGGCCCCAGGGTGGACAGGAAACTTCTGATGCCTTCCAATGTTACCGCCTGACCTCTGTGCTTGATCTGCCCTATGATCCTTTGTCCCTTCGCGCCAATTGGATCTACGAATGCAATCAGATCAATGTGACCGCGTTCTTTTTCAGGCGGCGCGATCCATGAAGGGTGATAATCCATTGCACGCAAGAGTTCGGCAAGCATGGTTTGAAGTTTGGTGTGGTGTAATTGACGTAAATGGCTTTCGATCTGCCCCCATGCAGCTTCCTGCGCGATCTCCATAACCATTATGCTTTCGGGAACTGCTTGTTTGCGCGCTTCATAAAGGCGCATGGCCTCTTTGTAAAAGTCTTGTACATTAACAAACCTTCTGCAGGCCTGATAGCCTTCTTCGGTAATGTACCAGCGTCCTTTTTCAGTTTTTAACAGCCACCCTGCGTGCACAAGTGGAATCGTAGCTAACCGCACAATTCTTTCATAACGCGGTAAATTCGATTTGGAGGAATATCTTAATTCATCCTCGCTTAATTGATTGGTTATGGGGATGAGCGATAATACTTCTTTTGCTGTCAATCCGTCCGGCTTGTCCCACAGGATTTCGAATACACTACGTAATAATTCGCCCACCCTCTTTATTGTCAAGTTGGACATTTGTAGAATCCTGTTTGGATGTTTTGTTTTCTGCCTGTATGATTCCCAAATATCACAGGGTATATAAACCCTGCTGTCGGCGCATCAAGCGGATATATTGCACGATCATTTCGTTGGGGTGGGGGCGTATTCCTAGCACGACCAGATGACCAGGCGCCCAAAAATCATTGGACAAATTCTCTTGTGCTATACGCCCAAAATTTGAGAGAATGAATTTTGAAGTTTCATTTCGTATAGTATGCATAAACTGCGAGGGGGCAACTGAAGCATTTACACGCACTCCCCATTGGAAATATTCAGGATTGACTGTGGTGAACTCTAGTCGCCAGCCATACGAAATACAGATCTGTTGCAGCCACTGTGATAAATACTCTACTAAATCCCCTTTTAATTGATGCGCAGGAAAACGGGGAATAAGGAGACACGTGTAACTCAGGTCGTATGACTCGGAGTGAATAGGCTCAAGTATGACTTCCGGGTCTGAATCAAGAACATCCTCTTCTTTTGTATGAAATAAAGAAAAGGTATTACTGAGCTTTGTGTCATTTTGATCTACAAAGTCCAGATTACCATCATCCAAATCAGACTTGTTATTCTGCATTTATTCCCTTTATAAAAATTATACCTGAGAACGGGAAAAAGTGGGCAATTAAAACCCCCGCAGAGCATTAAAAAATGCCTTTTGGCGGTCTGGCAATCCTAATTGCATGAACACAACCTTAGACCCATGACTTTGCGTCCTCGCATTTCTGCGAGTTTGCTTTTTTCCATTGTATTTCAGTATTATAAAACAAAAAAAAATTATTTTGGAAATATTAAGGATGAGATATGTGAGGCTGGAGTGGAGCCGAGTGCGTTGATGTATATCAACCAGCATCAATAAATGTGGTCATAGTTTCCGCATGGATTTAATATACTTTAGCAATGTTTTTTTTTTATTAAGCAGATATGCTTGGTCTACTTATAACGCCTAGGAAAGAAAGTAGGACGAGGCCAATGTTTATGGATAAAAAAGTTGTTTTCAACGGCATTGAAATATTAACTTCGGAGGATGATGTTTCTGCGAAGAGTTTTTTCGATTTCACAGAAGAAGTGATCGACATGCTTGAAAGAGACCTTGATAAAAACGACGAAAATTTTCACCTGAGCATCAACACGGAATTTTTCGTGAATAGAAAGCCCAAACATAGCATCTCTGTCAACGGCCTGAGTAATCAAAAGACCCGCGGAAAAGTGGTGAAGATCCTGCAAAGAGCTGCCAGTTTATTAAGCGGACACGCCACCGGCACAGCCAGCGTTAATCTAATAATTGATGACCGCTGACCTTGTTTTCCCATGTATCGGGATATATTATTTGCAGAGTAGATGAATTTATATTAATTAGGAATCGAAAGGTTTTGCCACTGCGTAAATAACGCCAATGATCTTGGCGTTATTTTTATCCCCTAAATGTATATCATTATATTCATCTCCCTTTTCTGTGGTTTCAGATTTAAGGATTTGCCGATCTTTTCGATATCTTTTTACCGTTAAAAAACTTTGTGTTGTTTGTTGGTCCTCAAACGACGCCAAAACAATATCGTTTTCATCTGCCGCAGGGACGAAGAGTATTAAAACAAAATCGCCGTTCTTGATGGATGTTTTATTTGCAATGTTATTCATGCTGTGACCGGCAACTTTTACCCAGCCCCAATTTATTTCTTTAGAGGCTATCTTGATTTCATTTGATGTCCGCTTGAGCGGATGCACATCGTGCGGCTGGTTATTAAGAAAAATAATCCTTGCTTCAGCAGCGCCGGTTATATTTAAACCTATTTCGGGTTTCCCGGATTTGCCTGCCGCGACCATCTGTTCATAGACCGGCAGGGACTGTAGTGATAGGTATCCGTCTGTACGCGTTTCTTCAAATGGGGAAGTTTTATTGTTTTCTAAATGACTTTCGATTGATTTTCCAGTTGATGTGTTTTGAAAACTTGGAATGGATGCCGGCGTAATGGTTTGAATGAATTGGAATGAAACGTTCCTACCAGTATGTGTTTCTTGATAAATTATTTTTTCTTTCTCTTGGGTTGTGGGAGATGATCTGGCAGATGAATTCTCCTGGGAGGTTTTGCTTTCGACGTTTTCCGTATCACCTGTTGGACTTTCTTTTTTAGATGCCCCATTATTTTTAGCCGACGGGGAGTCCACGACCCGAAAAAGAGGTTCGTTGGAAAATTTTTCAAGGGTCTCTTGGATATCTAATTTCAGTTCTTTTTTCTTTCTGCTTTTTGCTTCTGTTCTAGGTGTGCTTAGGCTGGTATTTGTCTTAAGAAGCTGCAAAGCATTTTCTAATTCACGTCGGGCGCTTGGGAAATCCTTCATTTTGCTGTAATTTACCCCAAGCAGCCAATGCGCAACAGGGTTATTCACTTCTGTGTCTGACAATTTGTTAATGGCTTGCAAAAGACAGTCCCTTGAGTTGGGATGATCTCCTTGTTCATAATACGCGCATCCTAAAAACAAGTAATAAAACCCTTTTTGTGAATGGCTTTGAATGTTGGTTTGTTGTAACGCATCGAGCAAACAGTTGATTGCGCTTTGTAAATCATCTGGCCGTGAAGCGCTTAAATTGTAAGCCCATGCTCTCAAGCGCGATGAGTTTTCATTACATTCAAGTTTGTTGATGATCGCAATGATCTCTTCTTTCATACTTCTTCATCCAGGGGAAAAGATTCAACGCCGTCGGGCATTCTCTTGGGTGTTGAATTTGTATAAGTGCGGGGATTTTTCATGCCTTGATTAATGACTCCATATATGGATGTCAAAAGCTTTGCTGTGAAGTTGGTGGTATCCATGCGGTCAAGTCCATTGGCGAGTGTAAAAACCATATCGCGGGCCATTTCCGCCAGCGCTCTTTTCTGTGCGCGCAGTTGATACGCTTTTACTTCGCCTTGCGTGACTGTTGCATGGGTTGCGTGTCCTGTTTCCCAAATTCGAATTCTTTGGCGTTTGATTTCTTCCGGTAACTCTACATCTATAATCTGCAGGTAGGCAAGTGAAACACCATTCACTTGTAGTTTGGCATTAATATTTTTTAATATTTCACGCATTGTTTCTGTGGAGAGAAGTTGACCGCCATTAGCGCTGGCGATAAATATTTCTTCAAGATATCTGCTGGCGATGTATTCACCCAGCAATCCATTGGCTTTGCCCATGGCAGATTTTGACCATTCGTGACCTTCCTTGCCGCTGGAGAGAGCTTCCTCCACTGCTTTGCGAGTTGCCCCCGCGTTGTATTCGTAGAGTTCATTCCCTTCCCTGCCTTTTTCCGAATTTGGTGTCATGAAGAATTCGCCTTTTGCTTTTATGTCAATGCGAATGCCGTCCTTTGTCCACGCGGTGACGATGATTTCTTCGATCTGCGGGCAGGTATTGAGGACAGTTTTTATCGTCTCGTGCAGTTCCAAAAATGCGTCTCCCTGCCCGACGACTCTTGAGAACCGATTTCCACGTTCCAAATAGATCGCATTACCAGGGTCGATCTTGAGGTTAGCCGGACCGCCTATTTGGGTTTGCCAATTCTCCGATGGATCCAGTTTTCCGTTTTTAGCTTTTATGGTGGGAAATTTGATCAGGTTTGAAAGTGGAGGAGGCATGGGAGGGCGTCCATAAACACGCAAATTCACCACTTTTTTCATATTGACCGAGTCTGGCAGGGCATAAAAGAATTTTAAAAATGTTCCTGCGGTTTTGAAAAGATGTTTTAAGATCATTGAAGACAAGAAAAGCGGTGTAAAAATGAGAACAAAACCCGCAGCAATGAGTACAATTTTATAGTTGTTCGATAGATTGTCCGCCACTGCTTGCTCCAGCCGGGTTAATAAACAAAAGACTGCAAACAATATTGGGATGATCGCTATAACAATAATAGGAAGTAGTAAAGAGCCAGCCCGCTGTAATGAGTCAGCAAATGCTTGTTTTTCTGTATAAGAAGTTTGCCATTCATTTGGATCAATTGAGTATTTGAATCTCATAATGCCCCCTTTTTAGGTGCATTTGCAAAATAGGCATCCTTATATTTTTGGAGTTCTGCCTTGGCTTCTGGCGTATAGCTTGAATCGGATTGTTGCTCGATCATATTTTTTAGCGCTTCAAGATAAACCTGCGCGATGGCTTCCTGATCTTTGCCGGGGTGATGTTCCTGTGCTTGTTCCAATCCCTCCATTACTGCGGTCAGTAGGAGAGACCGTGCATATACGCGGGCTTCCTCTTCAAGACTTTCCGCTTCAGCTTTGGCGTCAGCAAGTGCCATTTCACGTTCCCGCTCCCGTTCCACTTTCCAGGTTGCGATCTGCTGCTCGATCACTTCGACATCCTTGTCTCTTTGTTCTTTTTTGTCAGTGAAATTAAACCCGGAAGCCTTGACGCTGATCAAGCGTATCCCATTTTCGCGCAAAGGGGTTTCGATCAGGTTTTTGATATTTCTGGTGATCGCTTCCGAAGCATTACTGTTTTCGTTCTCACGTGCCTGCCACAGATCTTTAATGCTCCGCTCAGCAAAGGTTTGGCGTGCGGCCTGTTCAGCCATGCTTAGTACATGATCATCCCAGCGTTCATTACCGCTATTTGGCTGGGAGCGTTTACTTCGTAAACGGATTGCGGCCTCCACCCGCGGGCGGGAATATGGGAATGTCGATCCTGTATTTCGGTTGACATCTTTTCCTTTACCAAGCCAGGAGTTGCTTCTGCCCAGTTGATGGAACAACTCTCGTGGCCAATCTTCACGATCTATTGTAAAGATAACCAGCACATCTGCGAGCAGTGGAATGCCTTCTCTTGAAAATGCATGGATAGAAGTGGATTTTTTTATTTGATTCCGCAAGTCAACTATTTCAAAAGGTTCGTCCCCACTCTTGGTAAAGATAACGCCTGGCCCCTCAACGCGAAAATCTTTTCCATTTATGATTCCAACTACCTGGTGCGTGTCTGTGCGGATCATGCCTGGAAATAGCGCGGCTCTGTTTTTATTATTATTCCCGCGTAATTGTGATGGCGATTGCTGTCTTGAAAAAGGATTCGTAACCGGTTTGCCGTCAATTCTTTTATCTGCTTCCTTCGCATTAACGGCAACTACATTCCATAACGGCATTTGCATTCCCCATACATAAGAAAGGAAGATCATATACCTTTGGTGTTTTTCTTTCCTGTCTTCGGGGTTGGATGCGGGAATAATAACCAGGGCAATACAATACGCCGCGTAATAAAATATAAACAGCAATGGCAGTGAGAAAAATAGAATTCCGATCCAGCGGTTAATGTACCATCCAAGAATTAATACGGTGAGGTGCAAAAACGCGGAAGTTAATCCTCGTTTTTCAGAATATTTCCGAAAATAAAAATGTGTAATTACGACGCCTGATAACAAGAGCCATCGGGTAAAGGGGATAACGCCGCTGTAACGAATGATCTTGGATAGCAGGATGGGAAGTTCCCAAAAGAGTCCCGCAGTGATAATGATTTCAAGAAAAAAGACAAATGATAAATAGATGCCCTGTGAAAGCCCCTGGTTTTTTATGGACTTGATTGAATATAAAAAAATGCAGAAGAACAATGCCGCCACAGTTACCCCAGTGACAGCAATATTTAATAAGTTGTTTGCATTTTCTACCATGTCAAAAAGTGTACCCGCCATTATTGCCACCTGTTTTTATTTATCAAGTTAGTATATACTGCCAAAAATCTATTTGTCAAGAACAAATGTCATGACTTCTACGGAATTCCACTGTCATACTCGTGCGTCTACAGATTCTCTTACCCGCCCCGTGGATTTAGTTGCGATGGCGCGCCGCAAGGGCATTGACCGTGTGATCATTACCGATCACAACTCGATCTCTGGTGCGCGCGAAGCGCAGATGATTGCCCCTGAACTGATTATTGTGGGCGAGGAGATTATGACTACTCAAGGCGAGATTCTGGCGGCGTTTGTTGCTGAAGAAATACCCGCTTATCTTACTCCGCAGGAAACGATCAGACGATTGAAGGAGCAGGGGGCGTTTATCAGTGTTTCGCATCCATTTGATGAGTTTAGAAAAGGCGGTTGGAAGGAAAGTGAATTGCTGGAAATTTTGCCTTATGTAGATGCAATAGAAGTGTTTAATTCCCGATGCGTGTTGCCGCGCTTCAACCGTAAGGCGGATTTGTTTGCTCAAAAACACAATATCGCAGGGACGGTTGGTTCGGATGCGCACGCTGCTTTCGAATTGGGGCGAAGCATTATGTTGCTGGACCAGTTTTCGGGTGCGGACGAGATGCGCGAGGTCATCCGCAAGGGAATTCCCAAAGTGAAATGGTCGCCGCCGTGGTTTCATCTCTCTTCGCGTTACGCTTCCATGATAAAGAAATTTTAATTCTTGACATCAATAATTAGGCATGATAATCTTGCCGTTAACATGCCCGGTTCGCCTTTGAAAGCGTTAAGGTGGATCGGCAAATTTTTAAATCAAGCAGGAGAATTGAAAGATGTCAGAACGAATTGTTGGAACTGTCAAATGGTTTAATGCGACCAAGGGCTATGGCTTTATTGGGTACGAAGGTGGAGAGGATGTATTTGTACATTTCTCAGCTATTCAGACTGATGGCTATAAAAAACTTGAAGCAGAACAAAAAGTGGAATTTTCAGTCGAAGATGGTCCGAAGGGGAAACAGGCAGCAAACGTAATACCGCTCTCGTAAGACTTAGCTTGAAAGCAAAAGTATTGCGAACCGACAGGGCTGCCGTGAGGCAACCCTGTTTTTTGTTAAGGAATTGTAATGGAAATATTACATCTGTTACTACTCATGGCAGTATATTTGTCCTACAATCACTGTTTACACAGTAACTTTTTTACTGGTGCGGCGACTATTTACTGGAGGTTTTTGCATGTCATTCTTAAATATTTTTAAAAGCGATTCAACCAGGCATACTGTGATGTCCAGTGGGCATGTGGTATCTGAATCATCACGGTGTGTGCAATGCGGAATTTGTACTTATAATTGTCCGATCGGGATCGATGTGCGGGCGCATGTCTGGCGGGATGAAGCTGTAAAGTACAGCGAATGCCTGACTTGTGGTGAGTGTGTTGCGAGATGTCCGCGCGGTGTGCTGCGTTTTGCGCAGACAGACCTGTTTGTACGGAGGGATGGATGAGGTATGTGATCATAGGGGCGGGGGTGGCAGGATTATCGGCAGTTGAATCGATCCGGTCTGTGGATAAGGTTGGCGAGATCTTGATGATCAGTGATGACCCGCACGGGTTTTATTCCCGCCCTGGTCTTGCTTATTATTTGACAGGTGAGCTTCACGATAAGGCATTATTCCCGCGCACAAAAGAGGATTATAAAAAACTAAATTTCAATTTTCTTAATGCTCGTGTGACAAGGATACTGCGTTCGGACCACGCGCTGCTTATTGATGGAAAGTCGCGGCTTGTTTATGATAAATTGTTGATCGCTGTTGGCGCGCGCGCATTGCCCTTGGAAGTTCCGGGCGCGGCGGGTTTGCATGGTGTCATGAAATTGGATCATCTGACTGATGCTAAGAATTTGATCAAACTGGCTAAGCGTGGAAAAACGGCTGTTGTGGTTGGCGGAGGCATTACCGCTCTTGAACTGACCGAAGGGCTGCATGCTCGTGGAATGCATGTGCATTATCTTTTACGTGGCGACCGTTATTGGAGCAATGTGCTTGATAAGCATGAATCGCAAGTGGTGGAAGGTCTTTTGCGGGCAGAAGGCGTGACTCTGCATTACAAGGCAGAGTTACAGGAAGTAATAGGCAAAAAAGGAAGTGTGACTGCCGTTATGTTAAAGGATGGCAGCAAGCTGCAGTGCGATTTGCTGGCTTATGCGGTTGGTATCAGCCCATGCCTTGAATTAGTAAACGAAACCAATCTTGCAAAAGATCGCGGGCTTTTAGTAAATGAGCACTTGCAGACTACGGACCCTGATATTTATGCGGCTGGTGATGTAGCGCAGGTCTTTGATCCGCTAACGGGTAAGTCGGCGTTGGATAGTTTGTGGAATCCTGCCCGTGAGCAAGGTCGGGTGGCCGGGTGGAACATGGCAGGACGGAAATCCGCCTACTTGAAATCTGCTCCATTTAATGTGACCCGCCTTGCTGGTTTAACAACTACGATTATCGGCGTTGTTGGGCGGGGCAAGGATGAGGATATGATTGGTATCGCACGCGGCGATAGTGAGACTTGGCGGGAATTGCCCGAGGCGATCGTTGCGCAGAGCGGTTTTGAGATTAATCATATGCGCTTGATGGTAGGCGAGAAGACGCTGGTGGGGGCGATCGTGATGGGAGATCAGACGTTGTCTTGGCCTTTGCAAAAAATGATCGCTGGCAAAGCGGATATATCTTCCATTCGGGATCAATTAATGAAGCCGGAAGCGCCGCTCGCAGATTTGTTGGCGCAGTTTTGGATGTCATGGAGAACGCAAGAAGCTTTGTGATCTTGTAATTCATTTTAAGTAAAAAAGAGAGGGCATCATGCTTCGTGGTAATAAAGAACTCTGGTGGGCGTTTGCTGTTGGGGCTTTGATAACGATCGTGTACGGCACGGTAGTATTTTTCACTCGCGAAATTCCCGCGGCAAGTGAATTGTTTGGCCACGGCCTCGGTATTTTGGGATTTATGTTGATGCTGATGACTGAAACGCTGTATAGCCTGCGAAAGCGGTCTCGCAGCGCCAGTTGGGGCAAGATGTCATCCTGGCTTCAATTCCATATCTTTACCGGATTGGTCGGTCCGTTCATGGTGTTGTTGCATACATCATGGAAGTTCAACGGGCTGGCGGGGGCGGTCACACTATTGACTGTGGTTATTGTCATTAGCGGTGTTATTGGCCGCTATATCTTTACCCGCATCCCGCGCACAATGGATGGTTTGGAGATCGAAGGGACACTTTCTGAAAGTGCATTGCGACAAGCCCGACGCCTCATGGCTCTTTGGCATACTATCCATATTCCGATTGGTATGGCACTGTTTGTATCGGCTTTTGTTCACATAGGCGCTGCCCTGTATTTCGCAACGCTTCTTAAATAGAGCCTGCGATGCAAAACTATAAACTTGGATGTTTTACGAACACAGGCATTTTTGCAACCCTAATTGCCCTCTTTTCAATTGTTGGTGTCGCATTTGCCAGTGGAAACCAAATGTTTACCGCTGGGGACCTAAACGCAGAAATTGGCCAGTCGCTGGGTGGCGTAACTTCTCATGCGCAGATCAAAGAATGTTCGGCTTGTCACGCCTTACTTTGGTCGCGCGATTCAATGGCCGATCGCTGTGTAGCTTGTCATACTGAAGTTGCTGCGCAAATGTTTGATGTCGCCAGGCTGCATGGTTCCATCAATAATAAGAGCGGAAGTCTCGCCTGCCGCTCTTGCCACCCTGAGCACCGTGGCGTTTCGGCTCCTTTAACTGACTTGACTGGGAACACGTTCCCTCACGACACGTTGGGCTTCTCTTTGAAAAAACACCAGCGTAAGGCGGGGAACGAACCGATTCTCTGCAATGATTGTCATGGGGAGGATATAACCACGTTCGTATCAGACTCCTGTCAGAACTGTCACGGCGATATGGACATTGTCTTTACTAAGGCACACACCTTATCCTTTGGAGCAGACTGTCTTGCCTGCCATAACGGGGAAAATAAATTTGACCACAGCCTCTCCGCCTTCAAATTGGAAGGCGAGCACAAAGAAGCTGCCTGCGAAGATTGCCATCAGAATAACTTATATAAGGGCACTCCCACAGATTGCTATTCCTGTCATAAGAATAATGATGAGCATAATGGAGAATTTGGGACGGACTGCTCGGCTTGTCACACCCCGAGCGATTGGGATAATGCAAATTTTGACCATAACCGTTCTAATTTTCAGTTGACTGGAAAACATGCGAATGTCGCTTGTAATGACTGCCATAAAAATGGTGAATTCAAAGGGCTGGATACAACATGTCTTTCCTGCCATGCCGAACCCACTCAACACACAGGTCAATTTGGAACAGACTGTGTCGCCTGTCACACGACAAACGCCTGGACTCCAGCAACTTTCAATGGGGAACATACCTTCCCGTTAGATCATGGGGAGGACGGGATTGTTGCTTGTGCCACCTGTCATCCAGCCGGCTATAAAACCTATACTTGTTACGGATGTCATGAGCATAACGAAGCGAACATTCGTGGGGAACATCAAGAAGAAGGAATTTCGAATTTTGAGAACTGCATGGAGTGTCATGCGGACGGGCGCGAGCATGACGATTAGGAAAAATAATCTGGGTGGAATACACCACCCAGATTTCATATTTTTTCAGCTGGTAAAAGAGGGCATATATGCAATACATCCATATTAGTCTGGGTTCTTATGAAAAGCAATAAGCTTGGATGTCTTACTGGATCTGGCATTGTTGCCATGTTCATTACATTGTTTTTGCTTGTGGGTATTGCGCTTGCCAGCGGAAGTCAAATGTTCTCGGCGGGGAGTTTGAATGCTGAGCCTGGTCAGGTTTATAGCGGTGTAAATTCACATGCGCAAATAGAAGAATGTTCTGCCTGCCATGCCGCGCCATGGTCGGCTGATACAATGGCTGACCGCTGTGCGGCTTGTCATATTGATGTTGCGGCGGAAATGAGCGATATCACCAAACTGCATGGAGCTATTTTTCAAAATGGTGAAAACTTTGCCTGTCGTGATTGTCACCCCGAACATCGGGGTGCGGATGGTCTGCTCACAGATACCAGTGAAGTTTTATTTCCTCATGCCGCACTGGGGTATTCAATGAACGGGCATCAGGGAAAAGAGGATGGAAATGAATTTACCTGTGTAGATTGTCACCCGGATGATCTTAGTACCTTCACGACCCAAACCTGCCTGAATTGCCACGATCAGATTGATATTGCTTACACCCAGTCTCACTTCCTTTCATTCGGCCCAGACTGTCTTGCCTGTCACGACGGCGTTGATAAATTTGGAAATGATTTCAATCATTCCATTTTCCCATTCAACCTGGCGGGGAAACATGAAGGTGTGACCTGTACAAAATGTCATCTGGATGCTCGCACGCTCCTGGATTTAAAGTCCACGCCTCGGGAATGTGCTTCATGTCACTCCGATGAACACGACGGACGCTTTGGAAAGGACTGTGCTGGATGTCATGCAGTTGAAGGCTGGAAGCCTGCGAAATTCGATCATAATCTGGCTGATTTTAAATTGGATGGCAGGCATGGTTCGGTTGAATGCCAGAATTGCCACGCGGACAGACCGTACCGAGGGACACCAAAGGATTGCTATTCTTGCCACCAGGCAGTGGATGAGCATGAAGGCAGATATGGATTTGACTGCGCGATTTGCCATAATACGAATGACTGGGACGATGTGAATGTAGACCATAATATTTTTGCGTTCAAGCTGGATGGAAAGCATATCGAAGTGAAGTGTGAAGACTGTCATATTAACGGTCAGTTCAAGGGAACGCCGGTTGATTGTTATTCCTGCCACAAAGAAATTGATGCCCATAAAGGCACTTACGGAACAGATTGTGCCTTGTGTCATAACACGACGGATTGGAAAGATGCTCGTTTTGATCACAGTAAATTCCCTCTGACCGAGCGTCATAGTGGCTTGGCGTGTGACAGATGTCATTCCAGCGGAGTCTATGTTGGACTATCGTCCGCTTGTGTTTCCTGCCATGGTGACCCGGCGTATCATGCGGGTCTGTTCGGTACTAATTGTGCTTCATGTCACTCAACCAGGAATTGGTCGGCAGGATACAACGGACCGCATCCGGGTATTGCAGATGAGGGCGGCTCAGGCGTGAATCATGGCGGTGCTTCCTGTAAAGAGTGCCATACCTCCACGTTGCATTCTGCCACTTGCGGAAGCTGCCACGATGGAAATGAAGGGGGTGAGGGTGGTGAAGGCGGGGATGATTAAGGTAAGCAGATAAGAGAATCAAAAAGAAGGAAAGTTCGCTAAGAGAACTTTCCTTCTTTTGAAACTTGTTTTTGTCAGTGCTTCTTTTGAGATTCGGTTGGATTCTCGCGTGGTTCAAGCATGCCCCAGCGACTTGCGCCAAGATACAAAATGTCCAGCACCAGATCTTCGTAGCGAATACCTTCCGCGGCGGCTTGCAGGCAAAGGTCGCTGTAGGCTGGAGTTAGTCCGGGCAGGGTGTTGATCTCCATAACGCGTGGATTGCCTTCTTCATCCAGACGAATATCCGTGCGGGATACATCCAGAGTATTCAAGAGTTGATGCGCGCGCAGGGCGAAATATTTTAATTTCTTTTCAAGTTCAGGTTCGATCTCTGCGGGACAGAAATAACCTGGCGAACCGTCTGCGCCGACATCTTTTGATTTGGCTTCAAGACCGTACACCCAGGGTGTCACCGAACGGGACGTATCCAACTCTAGGACAGGGAAACGGTGAAAGCCGTCCTTTTCATACCATTCGGGATGCCGCGAGTAGAGTTTTGCATCGGCACGCCCTAAAATTCCAACAGTGAATTCTCGGCCGGGCAGGAATGTCTCTACGAGCGCAGGCTGTTGATAGGTATTGATGATGTACAGGGCTCGTTCCCGCAATTCCTTTTCATTGTTGACGATAGCGTTCATGTCCACACCCATGCCTGTGCCTTCGCGTGCAGGTTTGACAAAGAGCGGAAATTTTAACTCTGCGCGTAACGTTTCATCGCCTGTGACGAATTCCTGGAAGGGAGCTACCGGCAAGCGGCGGTCACGCCAGATGCGTTTGGTAAGTGTTTTATCGAGGGAGATGCCGTTCGTAAGGACGCGGGATCCAGTGTAGGGGATGCCGAGCATTTCAAGCAGGGCTGGCACTTGGGCTTCGCGGGCGTCGCCGCCGAGACCTTCGGCGATGTTAAAGCAAATGTCAGGGTTTTCCTCGCGCAGCGCGAAGGGCAGGTCTCGATCAGCCTGAATAAAGACTGTTTGATGGCCGTCAGTTTCGAGCGCGGCGCGAAGCGAGTCTATCGTCTCGATATGGTCAAAGTCGGCGAAGGCGTCTGGTGGAACACCCTCGGGTTTTGGATGATCTTCATCCTTGATGTTGGCGAGAATGGCGATTTTCCAATAGCGTTTCATGCGGCGACTGGGAGGTTTTTCTTCTTCACGGGCAAGAGGCTCTGGCATTTTTGCTCCTTGTATATAATATGAAATAACGGGCGTTAGTATAGTACAAGCTGTATAGATAACAAGGGTATGGAACATTTCTTAAGGTATTGACGATTCTAACTAGACAATCATTCGCCTTTCAGGTATCATTGGCACGCTTGTGCTCTACCTCACGAAAGAAAAATATGAGGTATTGTATAAGAAAAAGTAGACATATACCCGGATAAAGCCCTTATCCGGGTTCTTGTACCTAATAAAGAATTTTGGTGGAGGCTACCTAATGTCAGACTTGATCCAGCAGATCACCGGTGATTTGCAGAAACAAATTGAAGGCTTTAATCCAGAGCTCAACGTTACAGATATTGGCGTTGTGTTGGAAGCGGGCGATGGGATTGCCCGTGTTAAAGGACTTGCGAATGTTAAGGCGCAGGAACTTGTACAATTTTCCAACGGAGTAATGGGTACGGCGTTCAACCTTGAAAAAGATAGCGTTGGTGTGATCGTCATGGGTGCTTACGACGGCATTGTCGAAGGTATGACTGTGCGCGGTACAAATCGCATCGCCTCCGTCCCCGTGGGTGATGCCATGATTGGACGGGTGGTCAATGCGTTGGGTGAGCCGATTGACGGCAAAGGCCCGATTGCTTCCACTGGTTTCCGCCCCGTTGAGCGCATTGCGCCCGGCGTGGTCTATCGTCAGGATGTGGATACTCCTGTGCAGACAGGTATCAAGTCCATCGACGCAATGATCCCAGTGGGACGTGGTCAGCGCGAATTGATCATCGGCGACCGTCAGACGGGTAAAACCGCCATCGCGATCGATACGATCATCAATCAAAAAGGCAAAGATCTGGTTTGTATTTATGTAGCGATCGGTCAGAAGAAGGCTGCTGTTGCGCGTACACTCGGCATTCTTGAACGCGCCGGCGCGATGGAACACACGATCATCGTGGTTGCCGCCGCTGACGAATCCGCGGCTTTGCAATATATCGCTCCGTATTCCGGTACCGCCATCGGTGAGGAGTTCATGGAAACAGGCCGCGATGCTCTGATCATTTACGATGATCTTTCCAAGCATGCGTGGGCGTATCGTCAAGTTTCATTGCTCCTGCGCCGCCCGCCCGGTCGCGAAGCGTATCCTGGCGATGTGTTTTATCTGCATTCACGCTTGCTCGAACGCTCTGCCCGCCTCGCCAACAAGTATGTCATTGTGAAGAAAGATTATGCAAATGCAATGGCTTCTGAAAAAGATGGCGTGGACGGAAAAGTATATACCGGTCCAGTCTCTAAAGATGAGGCTGAAGAAGCCCGCAAGCACATGGGCAATGCCGATGACCACAAGATTATTAAGGTCGCCGGCACGGGCGGCTCGCTCACGTCTCTGCCGATCATTGAAACTTTGCTTGGCGATATTTCCGCTTATGTTCCCACCAATGTCATTTCAATTACAGATGGACAGATCTTCCTGGAGAGCAACCTCTTCAATGCAGGTATTCGTCCCGCTGTGAACGTGGGTGTGTCAGTGTCCCGCGTGGGTGGTGATGCCCAGACCAAAGCTATGAAACAGGTGGCTGGACGTTTGCGCCTTGATATGGCCGCCTATCGTGAATTGGCTGCGTTCGCGCTCATGGCTTCCGACCTTGATAAATCAACCCAACAGCAGTTAAGCCGCGGTCAGCGCATGCAGGAAATCCTCAAGCAGCCCCAGTATCAACCCTCCGAACTAGTGGATCAGGTGATCATACTTTTTGCGGGTACAAACGGATTCGCGGATAGCGTCGCTCTCGATAAGATGTTACAGTGGCAGGCAGATCTTGTTCGCTTTATGGCAACTTCATACCCTGAGGTTGGTAAGGATATTATTGCGAAGAAAGCCATTTCTGACGACAATCGCGCCGCGCTGATCAAGGCACTTGAAGCCTTCCGCACTGGCTGGCAAGCCTAGACTATTCGACTAACGACTAAGAGACTAGAGGATTATTTCTTATGGCTTCCGCTCGTGAAATGCGGCTCCGAATAAAGAGCGTCAAAAACATTTCGCAAGTCACGCGTGCTTTAGAGACGGTGAGTGCCAGCAAGGTCCGCAAAGCAATTAATGCGGTCACGGCAACCCGTTCCTATGCGACCAAGGCTTGGCAGGTCTTACGTCATGTTGCAGAACAACCTGGACGTGACAGCCTGCATCCGCTTTTGGCGCAGCGCAAATCGGTGAATAATACATTGGTGATCGTGATCACAGGCGACCGTGGACTCGCGGGCGCGTACAACTCCAATGTGATTCGCTTTGCGTCTCAACGCTTTGACTCGAATCCTGTTCCCGTTAAATATATTGCTGTCGGACGCAAAGGTCGTGACCTGTTGATCCGCCGCGGTAAAAAAGTGATCGCTGATTTTAGCAATCTTCCCGCCGCCCCAAGTTTTGCGGATGTTTCTGCTGTGGGGCGTCTTGCCGTCGAGGAATTCCAAAATGGCTCGGTGGACGAAGTTTATCTTCTCTATACTGACTTTGTAAACATGGGACGCCAGATCGCGACAGTTAAGAAACTCCTTCCGCTTGAACTTGAGGGAGAAGGCTTGGTTGAAGATTTCAATCATAAATCCGCTGGTCCTGCCGCCGCGTATGAATATGAACCTGATATGCGTGGAATTCTCGACGAGATCATTCCGCGTTTTACTGCATTGCAGGTCTATCAGGCAGTATTGGAATCGCAGGCGAGCGAACATGCGGCTCGTATGATCGCCATGCGCAACGCCACCGATAATGCAAAAGAATTGGTCAGCGCATTGCAATTGGCTTATAACAAGGTTCGTCAGCAGGGCATTACGAACGATATCTTAGACATTGTAGGCGGCGCTGAAGCGCTGGCTGCGAAATAACTGGAGGAAATCATGGCAAAATCAATAGGCCGTGTCGTACAAATTCTTGGTGGCGTAGTGGATGTGGAATTCGCCGAAGGTGGAATTCCAGAACTTTATGAAGCGATCACAGTCGAACGCGCGGGAAACAAGCCGCTCGTGCTCGAAGTACAAAAGCATCTTGGCAATAACTGGGTGAGGACTGTATCCATGGATACAACCGATGGTCTTCAGCGCGGCGTTCCAGCCATTGCGACTGGCGCTCCCATCATGGTTCCCGTTGGACCCGCCACCCTGGGACGTATCTTCAACGTGCTGGGTCAGCCCGTGGATGAAAAAGGTCCCGTTGATGCGGCAACTTATTATCCAATTCACCGCCTGGCTCCTTCCTTCGAGGAACAATCCACTCGCGTGGAAGTTTTCGAAACAGGCGTGAAGGTCGTGGACTTGATTGCTCCGTTCACCAAAGGCGGTAAGACAGGCATCTTCGGCGGCGCTGGAACAGGCAAGACCGTTATCATCATGGAACTCATCCGTTCCGTTGCGACCGAACACGAAGGCAACTCCGTATTCGCTGGCGTGGGGGAACGAACCCGTGAAGGAACAGGCTTATATCGTGAAATGCTTGAATCGGGCGTTATGAAAGACACCGTCATGGTCTACGGCCAAATGAACGAGCCTTCAGGTGTGCGCCTTCGTGTAGCCCTTTCCGCGCTTTCAATGGCTGAATATTTCCGCGATCAGGGCAAGGATGTTTTGCTCTTCGTGGATAACATCTTCCGCTTCTCCATGTCTGGTTCCGAAGTATCCGCGCTGCTCGGCCGTATGCCCTCCGCTGTAGGTTACCAGCCGACCCTCGCGACAGAAATGGGTGAGTTGCAGGAACGCATTACCTCCACCCGCACCGGCTCGATCACATCCATGCAGGCTGTGTACGTGCCCGCGGATGACTACTCCGATCCCGCTCCTGTGGCGACCTTTACACATCTCGATGCGACCATCGCTCTCGAACGCTCCATCGTGGAAAAGGGCATTTACCCCGCCGTGGATCCACTCGCTTCCACCTCCCGCATTCTTGATCCCAACATCGTGGGAGAAGAGCACTACCGAACAGCGCGTGAAGTTCAGCGTATCTTGCAGCGCTATAAAGACTTGCAGGACATCATCGCCATTCTCGGTATTGACGAACTCTCCGAAGACGATAAGCTTATCGTTTCCCGCGCGCGCAAGATCGAACGCTTCTTCTCGCAGCCTTTCTATGTGGCTGAACGCTTTACCGGCATCCCCGGTCGTTACGTACCCCTCAAGGAGACCGTCAGCGGCTTCCGCGAAATTCTTGACGGCAAGTGCGACGATCTTCCCGAACAGGCTTTCATGATGGCTGGTACGATCCAGGATGTTCGTGAACGCGCTGAAAAACTTTCCAAGAGTGCGTAATGACCCGTGTCAAGTGTTGAGGTGTCAAGTATCAGATTTGACCTGACGCTTGACGCGTGACACTGGAGAACTTGCTATGACCATTCGTTGTGAAATTGTTTCTCAAGACCGCACTGTATTTGCAGGTGATGTGGATATTGTTGTTCTGCCCGGCGCAGCCGGGGAGATGGGCATCCTTCCCAAACATGCGCCTGTATTGACTACCTTAAAATATGGCATTATCAAAGTCCGCAAAGGCGGTAAGGAAGAGATCTTTACCGTTGCCGGCGGAGTTGCAGAAGTACAGCCTGATATCATCACGGTTCTGGCAGATTCCGCGGAAAACGTTGAAGAGATTGATGTTGCTCGCGCAGATGCTGCCCGTGCTCGTGCTGAAGAAGCGCTCGCCAAGGGCGTCCCCGCTGATGCAGATGCCTATCTTGCAATGGAAGCTGCGCTGCGAAAATCCAATTTGCGCCTCGATGCAGCTCGTCGTTATCGCAAGAATACCCGTTCACCTTATTCGGAACAATAAACCCTAGTGGCAATGTTTTCAAAAGACCTGGGTGTAGACCTGGGTACCATGTATACCCGCCTCGCCGACAGCTCTCAAGTGCTGTTGGAAGAGCCGACGATTGTTGCCATTGATGTGGATGACCAGAAGATGGTTGCGGCAGGTATCGAAGCGCGTGACATGTTTGGAAAGGTTCCAGATAATATCGAAGTTGCCCGTCCGCTCCGAAATGGCGTGATCGCGGATTATGAAATAACAGAAACCCTACTGCAGTATCTGTTACAGCGTGTGAGCGGTTCGATGCGCATCTTCCGTCCGCGCGTGATGATCACTGTTCCTTACGGAGTGACCAGCGTGGAGCGTCGCGCGGTGTATGAAGCTGTGATGGAAGCGGGGAGTCGTGAAGCCTTTCTTATTCAACAACCATTGGCTGCTGCCATTGGTATTGACCTGCCGATCAATTCACCGTCAGGCAATATGATCATCAGCCTTGGCGGCGGATGCACCGAAGCTGCGGTCATGGCGATGTATGGAATTGTTGCCGCCGATACCCTGCGTGCCGGCGGTATGGAATTGGATGAAGCAATTGTCACCTATGTGCGCCGTAAATATGGTGTCATCATCGGTCAGGCAACTGCCGAACAATTGAAGATTCGTATTGGGGCTGCGGTTCCGCAGGATACTGAAAATAGCATGGAAGTGCAGGGGCAGGATCAGGTCACTGGTTTACCGCGCCCAGTAACATTAACCACTGGCGAGATCGTTGAAGCCTTGCAGGAGCCATTGAAGCAGATCGTAGAGACAGGCCGCAAGGTTCTGGAAAAGACTCCGCCTGAATTGGTCTCAGACATCATTGACCGAGGTGTCGCACTGTGCGGTGGCGGCGCTTTGCTGCGCGGTGTTGATAAATTGCTGACAAAGTCTTTGGGTATTCCCGCTTATCTTGTGGACAATCCCTTGACCTGTGTTGTGCAAGGCACTGCTAAAGGGTTTGGTATGTTGAACGTGATCCGCAGGAATTTGCCGAAAGTTTAATTTGATCAAATGTCAAAACGGGCGACTCATCAATGAGTCGCCCGTTTTTTTTGTTCGATATCATAGTGCTGAGGTTAATTCAATCCTTAGTTTTTCCTGCGAAGCTTTGCCGGTCAAGTACGCCAGGATTGCGCCAACTATAAACAAAATAATATTGATGACAAAAGGCAGGTCTTTATTTATCGTTGAGAGCGATCCAGCGATCCAGCCGAACGGCGAGGTAAGCAGAATAATGCCAACGTATAGAAGGGATTGGATACGGGCGCGTTCCTTCGGTTCGATCGTTTGAACGATCATTCTGTCTACGAGCGGATTGACCGCCGCGAAGCTGCATGCCTCCAGGAACACGCTGAGCAGGAGAATAACATAGCCCTTGTCCGGCGCCGAGATCAATAAGATCTGGCTTATGATGAAGCCCATAAAACCGATCGTCATGGGGAGTTTGAAATGTAACTTGTTCAATAAAGGGTTGACCATAAAGAAGAAAGCGAACATGATCGCCGTTTTCACGAACGGAAAAATTGCAAGATGTTGGGCGGGGATGTGTAATTTCTCTGTGACGATGATGCCCCAAAAACTACCGTTGATCATTGTCGAGATGCTGACCACGAGCATGATGCCTGCTGTGTAAAGCGTTTGTGGCGATCGAATTAAACCTTGAAATACGTCCCCATATTCACCCAGTAAACTGAATAGGCTTTGGTGGCGTGTTTCATGCAGGCGTATCACGCCTTGTTTGGTTTCCTGTGTCATTTGATAGGTGACGATGGCTTTTACTGTGAACATAATGGCCGCGAAAATATACAATCCGCGCACGGTGGGCACGAGTGAGAAAATGCCGATCAATATCCCAGCCAAAGGCGCGACAAATCCAACGATCTGATTGGCAATATAGATCCATGTGTAGATGTCAACCAACTGACTTTCTTCAGCGTCCTCCACCAGCAGGCATGACCACGAATTAAGGGTAATACGCCAGACACTGTTGATGATTCCAGCCGCGAGAAAATACCAGAAATTTTGGGCAATTGCTGAAATGATCGACGGGATGGTCCAGGCTACGATGTCAAATAGCATGGTCGTGCGTCTCCTGCCAAGTTTGTCGGTCACAACACCGCTTAGTAAAGCGAGTAGTACTTGGAAGCCCCAGCTAATGCTGACGATCAGTCCGATCTCTTTGTCGGTCAGTCCGAGCGCGACCATATAAATGGAAACATATGGGGCATACAGATTGAATGGAATTCCCCATAGCGGTTCGGGGTAGACACATCCGCGCGGATTTCCAGTCAGGTTTTTTAACGTGGCGAACAATGAATGATTTTTCAAGAAGGCAGCCTTGTGAAAAAAGATGAATTTGATTTAACCTGCCGATTTCCACCCTGCATAAACAGCAAAACGAAATGAATGGAAGAAGGATGCAGCATTTTCGAAGCCGATCTCTTTTAGCCATGTAATTTGATCTGAAAGAGTCGCGCACTTATCATGTTGCATGCGTTCCTGTGCCGCGCGGATCTCATCTTCGTCACTGCCCAATGCGCGCGCGCCATTCAGGTGCATATCCTCATACAACTGCTGCTGCCATTCATTCTCTCCCAAAATCTGCTCCGCGTTGATGAATACGCCGCCGGGGAGCAGAGATTGATGGATGCGCTTGAAGAGATCAAGCTTGTCTTCGTTTGTCAGGTGATGGACCGCCAGCGAAGAGATCACTGCGTGAAATTTTCCTGAGGGCAGAGAGCCCGTCAATTGTTGGATGTGCACTTTGGGGCTGTATTGTGCGAGGCGTTGTTGGGCTTTTGCAAGCATCTCAGGTGATTCGTCCAGTAGATGCAGAGAAGCGCTGCCGATCTTTTGCAGAACCAGCTCGCTTAGTAATCCTGTCCCTGCGCCGAGATCAAGAATGGCTGGCGATGAAACTTTTATTGAGCGCGCTGCCAATTCTACGGCTGTGGAGTAGAGCAGGTCATAGCATGGGATGAGCCGGCGGCGGGAAATATCGTATTCAGCGGCATTCCAAATTTTACTCATGCGCGTGATGTTACCATAGCTTGCCGTTCCACGGATGCGTTATTCGCAAACGCTGTTTTCTTGTTTTCTCTATGAGTTTTGTGTGTAAAACGATTGAGCGATTAGAAACAGAAATAAAAAAACAGTGACTCGCTAAATAAAACGAGTCACTGTTTCCTTTTCAAATTTCATTTACATTTACAAATAATACGTCATCCTTTGCAAGTGGGTGGCTGGGTCAATATATTGCACCTTGACATTGTTCGGGACATTGAGGCTGATGGGAGCGTAGTTTAGGATCGCCCTAACGCCAGCCTGTACTAGTTTATCTGCTACACTTTGTGCGGCGGGCGCCGGGACAGTCAGCATAGCCATCTTGATGCCTGCCGATTTGATACGCTCAACCATTTTTTCTGAGTCTTCGATCGTGAAATTGTCGATTTTTTGCCCCACCTTATCTTTGCTATTGTCGAAGATCATGACAATTTGAAATCCGCGATTGGTAAAGCCTTGATAGCGAGCAAGCGCATGCCCCATATCGCCAGCGCCGACCAGCGCCACATCCCATTTGCGGTCCACTTTGAGAATTTCTTTCAATTTATCAAGAAGGTAGGCGATCGAGTAGCCCGTTCCCTGCTTCCCAAACTCGCCAAACTGGGAAATATCCTTGCGGATCTGCGCGGCAGAAATGCCGACGTGTTCCCCCAATTCCTGTGAAGAAGTGGTCTTGATGCCGTTATCTGCCATGCGTTGTATGGCACGTAAGTAAACAGGTAAACGGCCAATGATAATATCGGGAATTTTCTCTGCGTTCATTCTGTGCCCTCGCCTTTTGAAATTATTTTCATAACTCTACCATAAAAAAAGGTTTTGTACAATTCTACACAAGTATTTCACAATCGAATCCAGCTTTTGTTCCCAGAAAGAATCCTCTTTTTGTGGAAGATTGATTTAATCACAGATGTCCCACAAAAAAGCGCTGAATATCCAGATATTCAGCTTTCTGCTCGGTGTTATTCCTCACATATCACTCTGATCAAATATGTTTGAAGGCTGTTTTTGAAGTACTGGACCCTTACTTTTACTGTGGTGAATTTCACTTAATACACGGTTTGGAGGACATCCTATTCAAGCATAGATATTTTTAACGTGTACTGTATGTATTGTGGGACAATATTGCTGATTGCCTGAAGGCGTAAATAATGAGGCTGACCTGGCGTCGTTTTTATAAATAGCTTTTCACCGCAAGTAAGCACAATATCCTCGGCAATCTGGCCGTTTCTCTGTAATTCGACATGAAAATTTTCGCTTGTGCAAAGTGCCTGCACAGATATGTTTGTGCCAAACGGGGTGAATTTAATCCAATCTTCTGCATCGCCTTGCGGCGCAGAGAGATCGCCGCTGACCTGTAAAATCTGGGTGCCTGTTGGCGAGAATACGGTCTCAGTCAGCGGAGCCTGCATTGAGTCCCCATCCTGCATGGCTAACTGAACCGCGATTTCAGCTGTAGGAGATGCTTCAATTGTTTCTTCCGCTGTTCCAATGACAGGAACGGAGGCCAAATTTTCCACCTGTAAAAATTTTATAGCCGCCCAGCCTTTGCCATCGACAGCCTTCGAAAATTCAATTTGTATCCACTCTCCGCTGGGATCTTTGCCTGTGACGAAAACAACATCCTTGGGATTCAATATCCCCAGCGACTCGAAATCCGTACCCGGACCGCTGCGCACATTTAGCTTTTCAGTAACAAGCCCGCTCACCCCCGTTCCTGAGCCAGCCATGCCGCTAATGATCGCGATTTCCGTTGTAATATTGACCTGCACAAACTCTGCGCGTACCCAGCCTTTCCCTGTTGCTGATACCGGATAATTGATCAATAACCAGCTTCCGCTCGCATCCTTGCCGATGACCTGTACTGCTGTAAATTGATCGATAGTGCCCAGCGCTTCACTTGCTGTGGATGGTTCAGCGCGAACATTTAATTGTGTGGCGGTTATCCCTTCTACTGAAGAGGTGATCGGGGTTTCTACTGAGGTAAGCGTTTCAAGAGTTGCAGTGGCAGTTTGCGTTGATGGGGGGATTGGGGTTGGAGGTAGAGTTGCAGTGACAAAATCAGGCGTCGCTGTGGCGAATCCATTGTTGGACATATTTACGCCACAGCTAGTATATATGATCATCACAGCGATGAGGGTAGAGATAGTTTTGTACGGCACAAGTCAATTGTATCTAAAAAATGAAATTGAGTTTAAACAAAAAACTGTCACTTGACAGTTTTTCTAACTCCGCGGAGTTTCTAAACCCTGCGTTTCATTTCCCATAATTGGGTGGATCATTTCAAGTAAGGCTGTATTTCGTCAGTTGCCAGTTTCATGTAGATCAGCGCTTTTTCTGAATGAGAGTTGATCTCTTCAAGCATGGTTTGGTCATTCTCTTTCAGAAACGTTCTATATTTTTCGATCATTAATTTTGTTTCTTCCATGGAGTGAATCAGGTTCGCATTGATGGTTTGCATGGCCGGAGGGACGGGCTGAAGTTGGAGCAACTCATCTGTCACTACGGATAATTTATCAAGTGATACTGTCACCGTGTCCTTCCAAACAGCGCTTTTAAAAATAGCTTTTTGTCCCATCGCTAGTTGGTGGTAACTGTTAAATTCTGTATATGTACCCAGCCACACGGAAATTTTTTCCGCGGCTTTATCAGCATATGCGATATTTTCAGGCGTGAAAGATGGCGTATTGATCGGAATGACGGTTGGTGTTTCAGGGAATGCCGTATTGACCGCTAAAGGAGCGCAGGCAGGTAGAACAAACAAAACTGTAACGATTAATAAAGTGTGTATTTTCAAAGTGTTCCGCTTTTTTATTTTTTTTTATAAATCAGTGAATTAGAAAAGTGCCCCCGCGCAGATTCGAACTGCGGTCGTCGGCTTCGGAGGCCAATACTCTATCCGCTGAGCTACAGGGGCAACGGATGGAATTTTACCATGTCGTCGGAAATGAAAGAAGGCTGATGCCCAGTCACCAGCCTTCTGTTTGAAAAATATGCAGCTTATTTCACTTGTGGCGCGAGCAACGCCAGTTCCTTCCGTAATAAATCAAGGATCGCCATGTTGCCGCTTTCATCACCGTGTTTTTCGATCTGTTCCTTTTTATGTGACAATTCACCGCAAACCTGATAAAAGCGGGCAGAGGTTTTCCCGCTAAAGCCTGCTGTGGTTACAGTCCACGGGGAAAGGGCTTTTTGATATTGCGATTGTGAGATCAAGCCGGCGATCATCTCAGAGTGGAGATGGCGTTTGACGATATTGCGCTCGTTGCTGATCATCCAGATGATAAATCCAAACATGAAGGTCCAGCCGATCCAGTCAACAAAGGTGCCGGCCGCGAGTCCGCCCAGGCCGCCTATGAGTCCGCCAAATGTATTGTGAAAGGCGTGTGTCGTAACGGCCATTCCAAAGCCGATCAGCGGTGCAATCAACTTGATGATTAGGTTTCGATTGGTGCGTGATACAGCCAGCCCAATCCCTGTAAAAGCTGTATAGAACGGATGCTGCCATCCAACGATGATTACTCGAATAAAAGCCAGCAGGAACAAACCGCCCCACCCGCCCTCCTGGTAGCCATTACGGAAAATATAAAGTGTGTTCTCTGTCGCGGCAAAGCCAAGTGCGGCAATACCGCCGTAAATTATGCCATCCAAGACCGAGTCAAATTCCTTGCGGAACATGAAGAACACGATCAAGACAGCCAGTCCTTTGAGAGCTTCTTCGACGATCGGAGCGACAATAGAGGTTGTGCCAATTTCTGCGGCATTCTCTGACCCGGTAAAAACATAGATCCCCAAGCCAAAAGCGGTGTTAATGATGAATGCTCCGCCTGCAGCAATCACGACACCCCAGAAGAATGTTGCCCAGAGCAGGATCTTGGGTTCTTTTTCGTAGCGATCCAGCCAATAGACAAAAGCCGCGAAGAAAAACATGGGAACAAAACCAAAGAATAAAGAAACGATCAGCGCCATTTTATTTTTCCTCCAATTGAAATAAATATTTCAGACTTGATTATTGTACAAGCTATTCTTGGAAAATCAAGCGGGTTCTTTCAACACGGGTATATTCTGGTTCAATGCCGAGTGTATTCAAAACTTCTTCGGGGCGGCCTGTAGCGCCTTCACGCGCGGCGAGGGTCATGAATATGCAGTGTTTCCCGTTTGCATCTGTTTCCATATCCAGCAGTTCGATGAGCGGACGCAGGTCATAGAATTTTCCACGACGTTCACGAGGAAGTGTGGTTGAGGACTTGATCTCCTCAATGGCGCGCTTCAGAAGGGATCCTGTAACCGGCTCTGTCAAATGGACTTGATATTCCGCCGAGAGTACCTGCGTTTGCAGCGCAGGCGCGCGTTCATCCACGCTTTCCACTTGGGTGATTTGAATATCCTTGGGCAGGCTGCCTGCCAATCGAGCGATTATCTCTTGTGTGGCAAGCTCCTCATTGAAGCGGACATCAAGCACTTCGCCGAGAGACGAAAATCCAAGAGGCAGGGCGGCGGCAATACTGATCTTTGGCTGTGGGTGAAATCCCTGTGAGTAGCTGAGAGGCAGGTCCGCGCGGCGCATGGCGCGTTCCCATAAGCGGTGCAGATCAAGGTGCCCGGTATAGCGAAGTGCGCCTTGTTTTGTGAATGTGATGCGAGCGCGCATATTTAATTTGATTCCGTTGCGATGGATTTCAACCAGAGACGAATGTCGTGGATGATTCGGCGATAGGGTTTATAGGTGTGTTCCGCAATGCGATGAAATAGATCATGGTCAAGGCACTGGTTTTGGGTTAATTTTTCCAACGTGGAAATGATATTCTCATAAGCTGCGAGTTCCTGCTCGACAATATCATCCACGCCTATGTTTTTGTGTTTATATGTCACGATGTGGTTTCGGCTCTCTTTTTCCAGTAAGGGCGATTCGTAATCAGGGTAGCCAAAATTCTTTTGAAAATTCTCCAACGCGGAGTGGGACGTGCAAGGCGAATAATCCTCGCTGTGCAATATCTCGTTCAGGCGGTCTGCGATGAATTGTTCACGGGTTAGGATATCCGCTAATATGTCTTTGATGGATAAATTGCCTGAAACGCCTTTTATCGTCATCTGGCGCGAGAAACCGACTTGATTTAGGATTAATTCAAATTTATCGCGTTCGCGCTGCAAACGGGGGATGAAGGTGGTTTTATTCATTTGGATTAGTCGCCTACAACCGGCAATTCAATCTCAATTTTTTGCGAAGGCGATTTTACATCCGGGCACTTCCAACCCTCACCGGGGTTTTCTCGGCGCAGGTTTGCAAAGGTTGGCAGGATTCCGCATGCAAAACAATTCAATCGGCAATCCACGCGGATTTGACCCTCAAGCGATTGACGGAAATCCTGGAACAGAAAGTTCTTGCGTACTGCCGCAGTGATGTGTTCCCACGGGAAGACTTCATCTGTGCGGCGCTGGCGGTGGGTATAAAAGGCGGGGTCGAGTCCGTGTTCTTCGAAAGCGGGTAGCCATGCTTCCTGTTTTTTAGCTTCATCCCATGCATCGAATTTCGCGCCGTTCTTCCAGGCCGTGTAGATCACTTCAGACATTCTTCGGTCACCGCGTGAGAGCCAGGCTTCCAATAAAGAATCTTCTGGTTTGGTCCAGCTCAACTTTATACTTTTATCTTTCAAAAGCTGGCGTTTTAGCAAAGCCTGTTTTTCAAGGATATTTTCTCTCGTATCACACGCCACCCATTGAAATGGTGTCTGCGGTTTTGGCACAAACGTGCTTACACCCGCGTGTAATTTAATTCGCCAGCCAGCAACTTTTCGTCCTTCGTCAATCACTCGACGGCACAGGTCCACGATAGCTTGCACATCTTCCAGTGTTTCGCTTGGATGCCCGATCATGAAGTACAACTTGATGGTTGTCCACCCGCGGCTGTAAATGTCGCGGGTGGTGTTGATGATATCTTCGTCAGGAATGAATTTGTTGATGATGCGGCGCATTCGTTCGCTGGCGGCTTCAGGTGCAAGGGTGAATCCGGCAGAACGATGCTGCTTCAATTTGTTCATCAAATCCACTGAAACTGATTCAATGCGTAGAGATGGCAGGTTGACTGACAACTTGCGCCCTTCGAACCGTTTGCTGATCGCATCCACTAGTTCATTGATATATGTATAGTCTGAGGATGAAAGTGACATCAGAGCGAGTTCTTCAAACCCGGTAGAGCGGACTGCCTCATCTGCTGCATCCACTATTTCCTGCACGCTTCTTTCCCTAACGGGACGTGTGATCATCCCCGCCTGGCAGAATCTACATCCGCGGGTACAGCCCCGCATGATCTCCACCGAAACACGATTGTGGATCACTTCAATGTTCGGAACAATGAATTTCAATGGAGGCGGAAGTAATTTCGCCACGATGCGTTTGTTCACCACTTTGGGCACTCCAGGAGTGGTCGGTAGGGTATGCGCTACTGTCCCGTCCTCAAAGTATTCGGTGTTGTAAAATTTTGGAACATATACGCCTGGAATTTGAGAAAGGGCAAGCAGTAGTTCTTCACGTTTGAATTGAATATTTGATTTTTTATACTTTTGAACAACATTTACGATATCGTGAATGACTTCCTCGCCCTCACCGATCGCGAAGGCATCGATGAAGGCATGCATCGGCTCAGGGTTGGTAGCGGAGTGCCCGCCCGCAATGATGATTGGGTGGTTTTCATTGCGATCCGCTGACCGGACAGGAATGCCTGCGAGGTCGAGAATGTTAAGGGCATTCGTGTAGAGAGTTTCGTAGGGTAGCGTAAAGCCAATTATGTCAAAGCAGGCCAGTGGTTGTTTTGATTCGAGCGAGTAAAGTGGAATCTCGTGTTCACGCATAAGCGCTTCCATATCGACCCAAGGGGCGTATGCGCGTTCTGCCAGCGCGTCCTCACGCTGATTGATCTGATCATAAAGGATCTTCAAGCCAACATTTGAGACGCCAATATCATAAATATCGGGGAAGACAAAGGCGACCTTGGTTTGCGCTTTATCCCAATTTTTGACTGTGCTGTTGAGTTCGCCGCCCACATAGCGGCCGGGTTTTTGCACCTTTAAGAGAATACGGTCAAGTTTGGTTTCTATCTGTTCTGGAGTTAACATGGCGCGTATTATACCTGATAAGAATTGTCTAATTGCGCCTTGGCTGCGAATGGGTAATATCTCAGACTTTGCAAAATTGAAAAGAGGAGGGGTGTGAATTAGTCCTTATGGCTAATTTTTATTGGTCAGGGTTGGTTTAGAATTTTATATCAAGGAGTGATGAAATGAAAAAAATTCTTTTAATTTTGTTAGCATTTGTACTGGCCGCCTGCGGCGCATCGCCTACTCAACAAGCACAGCCAACACCGATCATTATGACGGTGATCGTACCAGCTACTTCCGAAGCTGAAGTAGCCGCTCCAACAGTTGTTCCACCGACAGAGGTTCCGCCCACGCTTGCGCCGACTTTGGCGCCGCCGACTGCAGAGGTAATCGTCGTGACTGCCACCAGCGCGCCTGTAAGTGCACCTGTTGCAAGTGGCGCGCCGATTCAGATTGACAATATCCTTGGCAAAGGGGTATTCACAAATATGACCATGTCTGAAGATACTCTGACCCTGCGATGTACTCCAAGGGAGATCACCTTTAATATTACTGCCAGCCTGCCTGAAATTACAGATGCCCTATTGGCATACCGTGTTGTTGATAATCCCGCCGGCCTCTATCCATCTGAATGGCAGAGCAATATTAAGATGCAGAGTGATAAGAATGGAAACTTCTCAATTGTCTTTGGCGGAGATGATGTGGATGAAGATCTTCGACTAGACAAGGCTTGGCTTGATATTCAATTTATCGGCCTCAACAAAGGCGGGGCGCCTGTTGATCGTACACAGAAAATCGAACGGTTGATCACTTATTACAAGGATTGCCCGTAACTCTTAATTACAAAAAAGGACAGGCGCAAACCTGTCCTTTTTTGTTGAATTTGAATTACGCAGTCTTGCGTGCCTGCATTGTTTCTCGTCCCCAGATCCATATTGCGCCAAGGCCGCACAAGATGACTGAGAAGTTGATCAGCCAGCCAAAGAAACCGATCGGCAGAAGCGGGAAGCTGAATAACTCGATGATTAAGATGAGAATGACCACGCCTGTCACCATTGGCCATACTTTGTGTTCCGCAAGTGCGGGGTTGATGCGGCTCAGGATCCACTTGCCCACCATATCGCCGACTACGATCTTTGTCAGGTAGGAAGTAGCGAGCACGAACAGGATTGTCAAGCCAAAGAGTGCGAGGATGCCCAGCCAGATGACAGTACCGCTTAATCCGCCGAGGGTCAGTAGTCCAAAGACTATTCCGCCGGATATCATCACAAGCACGATCACAAGCAATGCGACAAAGAACGCCGACCATGCGATCAATCCCCAGCCAAGGCTTCCCCAGGGTTGAGAATTGATCTTGTCAGACAAGGTTTTCGTAAAGGTGGGGAACAGCCAGCCGAGCAAGAGACCGAATAAGACCAGCGTGATCATGGCGCGAACCATGTCAAGTGCCCAGTTTCCAACCTTTTCCGCAGGCGTGGGCGGGACATATTGAGCTTGAGTATTGACCTGAGGCGCGGTCCGTGTGACTTTGCCGCCGACCACATTGCCTGGAATGGGCAGATCGTAAGTGCTTGTGTACTTCAAATTCCCGTCAATCTTTGCGCTATCGGCAATTGTCAAACCGGGCTGAACGTTGGGGATCGAGATCGGGATATTGGTCATATACGTGCTCATCGGCGGGGATGATTTTGTACCTTCAGTCGCATCCACGTAGGCTTCGACGTTGCCGCCGAAGAAGCCGTTAAGTTCAAGAGCGGCTGTGCCGCCAAGAACGTCACCCGTTACGTCGCCGTCAAGCAATGCCTGTCCGCTCCCAAAAACGATCTCGCCTTCTACAAGGCTGCCTTTTTGTGTTTCAAGGCTTGCACCGCCCACCAAAAGGTCACTGCCGACAACCGCGTTTTCCCCAAGTTGAAGAGCGGCTCCAGCGATACGAGCATCGTCCGCGACTGTACCGTTGATGATCACAACCTGGCCCGCTGCGATCAGATCGCCTTCAACGGTTCCGTTTATGGTAATGGTCTGTCCGAATACGATCAAGTCGCCTTCGACCGTTCCCTCAAGCACGAATTCGTTCGCTGTGACATACAGGTCATCTTTAATGACCTCATCTGCTTCAATGGTAACCTTATCGCCACCCCGGCCATCGAAGGCCAGTGCGGGCGTGGCAAATGTCAATGTGAATAAAGCAAGCAGGGCAAAAATAGATAGAAATTTATGGATGGTTTTCATGGATTCTCCTTTGAATTACTTTGTAACCAAGAAGATATACGGCCATAGGGCGGGAAGGTTGTATGTAAAATGGCGACCCGTTTTCGAGTCGCCATTAACTGTTGGTTGGTCATTCTGAAAAGGAAATTATCTTCCCGGTCGATTTTCTCGCCCGGCGTCATGTTCTGTCAATATTTTCATCTCTGACGGTTTTCTCAGATACCAATTCAGTATCTGCACAAACCAGCCGCAGAACTTTATCTTTTCATCGCTCATCATTGTTTGCAATTCGTCAATGCTGAAATATCCAATTTCTTCTATTTCAACGGGGTCAAATTTCACCTTTTCAGGATCAACGATTCCTTCATACAATCGGCTGATCTCATAGTCATTCAATCCGTAAATCATTCTAAAAGTAACAAGCGGATTGATCTCAATGCTTGTCACGCCCATCTCTTCCTTCATACCGCGCATCGCCGCATCCAAATAACTTTCTCCAGCCTTGACATGCTCCGAGACAGCACAATCCAGAGCCGAGGGGGAGGCGGCACGGTCCGCGCTTCTTTTTTGGATGAGCATTTTTCCATCCCGTGTAAATAGAAATACGTGCACTCCGCGATGCTGTAATCCAAGCTGATGGACGGTTGAACGCATTTCCTGTCCAGAAACGATATCTTCGTTATTTACAATATCTAATAGTTCATCGGCCATTGGTTTCTCGTCTTCAGGATTGACTCATGTTTATTTTTTTTGAATTGCTATGAAAAACAGTTTCTGGATCTAAACTGATGCTAAAACAAAGGAATAGCGCCAGGGGTAGAATTTGTAGGAATAATCTGGATTGGGATGTGCGCAGATGCCACTCCAGATCATTAGGAGTAATGAGGTAAATAGCTGCATATCCGAGCAGTTGCAGTCCCAATAATGTAATGATCGCGTAGCTTCCTCGCCTGTGGACAGCCGTAAGTTTATTATGCATTATCACTGTATATAACAATACAAGGATAAAACTGCGGTTTAGAAAACTTGAAGCGAACGATTTTATAATGGTCGAATATCTGGAAATATCTGTGATCTTTTCAATCAGGCTGAGACCATTATTGTTTAATAGGTCATTTGGAGGGGTAAGTGACTTGAAGTATAAAATAACCAGTAACGGGATCGCCAAACCCGTCAGATAAGCCACTAATGAACGTTTGATATTATTTGGGGATGTAACGATCAGAGCAATAGGGCTGACTGCTATAAATAATAACCCTTCGTTTTTTGTCCATCCTGCAAGCCCTGCCATAAATCCTGAAAGCATGAGGAGAGCTGATTCGTTACGCACTACAAACAGATACATTAGTATGCTGGATGTGAGGATGAAATAAGTAACTGGAACATCAGCAATCAAATAGGTTCCTTCTACGATAATGCCTGAATATGCGATTAGTACCACCGAGGCCAAACTTGCCTGGCCGATTGTTCGAGTGAAAGCCAGTATGCTGAACATGACCATGACGATTGAAAAAGTAAATAACGCAGATTGCAGCATTGGTACACGCAAGGTCTCGTTTCCCAGCGCCTCCCATCCCCAGGCTACATTGAGCGGAACCAGGAGTGGATAATCTGCATGCCTGAACAATGCCAGGTCGGGGGATAAAGTGGCGCGCCAGTTTTCAGGGTCTCGATAGATAAACCGCGCAGCGCGATTCCAAATACTCCATGCGTCCAGCACTCCTTGCGGACGGGAAATAATGGTCTTAATAAAAACCAACATTGCGATAACGGAAGCAAGAAAAAAAATCCCGAGCATGACCCATTGTAGATATGAAAGTGAAGGCAGGCGTATTCCATTCCATGTTTGATTCCGTTCTTTCAAAAACGTAATTGAAAGCAGCAAAACCAATAAAATGATCTGCACTGTTAGCATGTCAACATGTCCCGCAGGAGCCTGTAATACTAGAAAATATAAAATTGAACTCATGCCGAGTCCGAGGCCAATACCAAGAGATACTTTAAGCAGAAATGCCTTTATGGTTTTCTCCGGCCATAGTAGATGAACTACCAAAGTACCGGAAAAAATGCAGGGAAGAAAAACAAGGAAACTAAGAATAGTCATTGATTTCCTAAATTATGCAAGATGTGAAATTTGCTTTTTATCTTTACGATCTCATATGTTCCTGGATTTGCCGTCAACCATTTTAAAAGATCTTCATTCTTCAGAACCACCACATTCCATTCAGCACTAAGTCCTTTTTTAAAGATTAATGGAGCCAGTGCGTACTGTGTTAAAAGGAACTCGGTTTCGTTATCCCAGTATCCATATTCAAGCCCTGCAACATCTTCTTCTGATATATAGCCGACTACGCCGCGATTTACTGGTAGAGATTCTTTTAACAGAATCATGTCTGCCTCCCATCGATCAAGAGTTTCTGTGCCTCTATCTCCAATGTCCAAAGAAGCAGACCAAAGTTGCTTTATATTGAATAAGCTAAAAAGCAATAATAATATTACTAATGTTTTTTTTATCCCTGCTTGCAGCATGATCTTATTCCTATCGGATGAAAATTTTCTTTTCTTCTAGCAATAGCTCATGAGGAAAAGAAATTATTGCCTTAAGTACAAATCTGCGAGTTTGAAAGGAAATCTTTTAGCTGATTTTAGCAGAAATAAAAAGGGCGTGAGGTAAAAATCACGCCCTTTTTATTCTATATGCGATCTCGAAATTCTACCCGAACAACTCCATCAGCTGCTTCACATGCACAACACCATCGAAATTCTTGATGTCGCCTTTGCGGAGTTCGGCTTTTTCGCCATCGGCATCACCTAGGCAGGAGACGATCACATCGCCCGCGCTGACATCCTCCTTTTCGGTGTAGTGATTTGTGGTGACGATCACATTCGCGCCTGCTGCTTTTGCGGCGGCGAGACCATTCTTGGAATCTTCGACCACGATCACTTCATCGGGACTTAATCCAAGTTTGGAAAGCGCAAGATTGTAAATGGCAGGATCTGGTTTCTTCTTTTCGACCACATCACCCGCAAGTACAATATCAAACTTGATGTCTGAAAGCGGACCTTCAGTAACAGCCTTCGCCGCCTGCTCATTGGATGTGGTGCAGATGGCAAGCTTGAGGCCTGCATTCATCACTTCCTTCATAAATCTGTGCAAGCCCGGGCGAAGCGGGAGTTTGCCGGTTGAGATCAATTCCACAAACAGAGCGGTCTTGCGCTTGTGCATTTCCTTGACGAGGCTGTCAATTTCTTCCTCGGTCATAGGCTTGGAAAACCCCTTCGTCTTCCAATGATGCTTCATGCGTTCCTTGCCGCCGCCAACTTGCAGCAGTTCGTGATAATACTCAACATCCCATTCATCGGTGAAGCCAAATTCCTTGAAGGTCATATTGAATGAAACACGATGACCATCGCGTTCTGTATCAATGATCACGCCATCCTGGTCAAAGAACACTGCTTTGATTTTTGACATAATTTCCTCCATTTAGTAAACCCTAAAGGTCTTAAAGACCTTTAGGGTTTATTTGGATTAATTTATTTTTTCATTCCAAAGAATTCGAGGATGGTATCCACGAACAACTGGTTTTCTTCTGCAGAGCCGACTGTCACACGGAACCAGCCATCACTGCCGTACTTCTTGCTTTCACCACGCAGGATGATGCCTTTGGTTTCAGCGTATGCGAGAACTTCCTTGCCGGTCTTGCCAGTCTCGCCGCAATCAAAGAGGATGTAATTGGCTTTGGAATTCATGACATAGAAACCGGGGATCACGCTCAACGATTCCGTGATGAAATCTACTGCATTATTGTTGAATTTGACACGTTCTGCCAGGCCTTCTTCATCTTCAAAAGCTGCGAGCGCTGCCCACATTGGGATCGTACCCACATTCCAGGGGAGGAGCGAACCGGCGATCTGGTCGATGACTTCCTTGTCTGCGATGGTGTATCCGAAGCGCATTCCAGCCAGCCCATAAGCTTTGGAGAGTGTGCGTGTGATCAACACATTCTTGTACTTCTTGGTCAACTGTACCTGAGACATGCCTAATCCTGCATATTCCATGTAGGCTTCGTCAATGACGAATGGAATCCCTAATTCGGCAATAGTGATAAAGTGCTCCGCCGCCATGTAGTTGCCTGTTGGGTTGTTCGGATTCGCAACCACGATGATCTTGGTTTTGTCGGTCACTGCCTTGATGATGGCTTCGGGGTCGTATTCCATCTTGTGATCTTTGTAGATCATTGGGACGGAGACCATTTTGCCGCCGAGCAAAGTTCCGCGCAGACCATAAATGCCGAAGCAGGGTGTGTGTTGAATGACCTCATCACCAGGCTCAAGGAACATGCGGAAGATATTGTCATAGACTTCGCTCGAACCATTGCCAATCATCACGTTTCCAGGACCATCGACATTGTTCATCTCGGCGATCTTGCTGCGGACGACCAACCCCTGATCGGGGTAGCGATTCGCCATTTTGGCATACTTATACATCGCATCCAAAACTTTGTCAGAAGGGGGCAGCGGATTTTCATTGGACATCATGCGATGCAATGAAGGATCTCTCCATGCTTTTTCAATATGATCCGAAATGTACATCGGGATACCCTTGACCCACGGGGCGTAATATTCTTCAATTTTCTTCATTACCTTAATCTCCTAATTCAATTTATTTTTTTTATTTCAAGTTGCGAGACCTTCAACCTTCAACTTGCAACCTGTAACTCGCTCTTACGCCTTGCCTTCGCAGCCCAACTTGTCCATCCAGTGCATCACAGCTTTGCGGGTCGCGTCGCGGACAAATACATCCAATTTGCCAGGATCATACTCATCGCGGTGCGCGGACAGATATTCCCATTTCGCATCCAGCAGGGTGTGCTTCAATTCGGTCGAGACATTGAACTTCGCGCCGCCTGCCGCGAGCAATTTGGTGACGTAATCATCGGGCAGGCCTGTTCCGCCGTGGACGACGAGCGGGGTCTTGATGCCATTGCCGTTCAACATCTTGTGGATGACGGCCATGCGCTCGAAATCGATCTTCGGATTCTTGGTCTTGTACACGCCATGAGCGGTGCCGATGGCCGGGGCGAAGATGTCCACGCCGGTGCGTTCAACGAATTCAACCGATTGTTCAGGATTCGCAAGCTGCGCTTCATCTTCAGCAACTTTGATCTGGTCTTCCACACCACCTACGGTTCCCAATTCGCCTTCAACGGAAATTCCGCCGATGGCATGACAGTAGTCCACCACTTCCTTGGTCTGGCGGATGTTCTCTTCATAAGACTGCTTGGAGGCGTCGATCATGATGTTGGTGTAGCCAGCATCTGCGCACTTCTTGCAGTAGTCAATGCTGGTGGAGTGATCGAGGTGCAAGCATACTGGTACTGGGGCAGACTCGGCCAGTGTGCGGAAGATATTCACCATCATCTGTGTCCCTAAAAATTGTGAGGGGCTTGACCGAGGTTTGAACGATGACGGGGGTTCTCTTTTCGATCGCCGCGTCGATCACCGCTTCGAACTGCAGCAGGTCAGTCACGTTGAACGCGCCCACGGCCCAACCTTCTTTCGCCGCAGGGATCATGATTTCTTTTGCATTTACGATAGACATAGTTTTCTCCTTACATTACAGAATTTGAATTTTCTACTTTGATTTCTTGCCAACATCTTTTAACCACTGTTCCCAGCGATAATCTGTCACGTGAGTGCGGAAGCGTGCGAACCACAGATCCGCGTAGCCCTGGAAATCTTCCTCCAGTTTGGAAATGCCTGTTTGTGTTGTGCCCCACATGGATTCGTGCAGCTCAGACATGGGCCACATCAGGCGCAAACGCGCGTACTGCTTATCGGTCACTTCACCAAAGTATTCATATAGGAAGTTATCCACCTGCTCTTCATTCAGGCGGTGGTGATGGGCGAAGTTGCCAAGGTCAAAGAAAATATCGCCCATGCCGGCATATTCCCAATCCAGCAGTCTGATCTCGCCAATATCGCCGGGTACATCCTCTTCAAGCCAGTTTAGATTCAACAGGTCATTATGAGTAGGAGTCGGGGTGTACGGATCCTTCGCCAGCGCCTTTTCCACTTCCTTTGTCTTCTGCATGATCCAATCCCAATCATGCGGGAATTTCGCGTTATTACTCTTGGAAACCTTTGTCAACATCTCCACACGACGAAACACATTGAACTCGCCTTTTAGTTTGGGTCCGCGCCTATGGAAGAGGCGGATCTTTTTTGCCACGCGCGCAAGATAATCAGGGGTCTTGATCACGTCAGGCGGGATCGTTTTTCCTGTTATAAATTTTGTCACAATATAATTTTCAGGCTCAATGAAATACCGACTTGGCGCGATCCCCATTTGTCCCGCCGCGTAATTTGCCGCATACTCCACATCACGCTTGATACCGAGTTGATCCGTACCTTCGCCTGCGAGTCGAATCACATATGCCCTTCCATCTGCTTCGACTTTGAAATTTAAATTTGTGATGCCGCCGCTCAAAGGAGTTTTCTTGATATTCTTTGATTCGGCAAGGAACGGAACTTTATCAATGGCTTTATCGATTGCGAGTACTGACATGGCATTATCTCCAATTAGGATTAGGATTTTTGCTTGCGAGTAGGCTTTCGTTTAAATTATTTGAATTGGCAGCCTCCTTTGGCGATTATTTAAACGCTTCTTTCCTGACTGTGAATTGATTCTGCTTACTGACGAATTCTCTCAGCCTTGGGGTCCCACAACACAGCCTGCGCCACCTCCGCGCCGACCTGTTCCCCGAAACATTCAACCTGTAACGCTGTTCCAACCTTCGCATATTCCATTGGGAGATAAGCGTAGGCAATGGATTTGTTGACCGAATATCCAAAACCACCCGAAGCCACCCAGCCGACGATCTTATCGCCGGAGCGGATCGGTTCCTTGCCAAGCACGATCGTACGGTCATCGGCAAGAGTGAGTGTGCAAAGTTTGCGCTTGATACCTTCAGCCTTTTGCTTGACCAGCGCATCCTTGCCGGTGAAGTTGGCCTTATCCAATTTCACTGCAAATCCAAGACCTGCTTCATATGGAGTGTAGTCCGGTGAGATCTCTCCGCTCCAATAACGATAACCCTTCTCAAGACGTAAAGTGTCAATAGCCTTGTATCCGCCAGCGACCATGCCTTCGGGAGCGCCTGCTTCCCAGAGTGTGTCCCAGAGTCGCAGACCGTACTCCGTCGGGCAGTAGAACTCCCAGCCCAGCTCGCCAACATAAGTTACGCGCGAAGCGAGCACGGGAATGTCTCCGATTGTGATGCGGCGATTCGTCATGTATGGGAATCCCGCATTCGAGACATCATCTGATGTAACTTTTTCCAGGATCTTGCGCGCCTTCGGTCCCCACATGCCAATACAGGCATACGCCGAGCCGACATCTTCAATTGCGACGGTGCCGTCTTCGGGCATGTTGAGCGAGAGCCACGACATATCATGCTGGCCAAAGGCTGTGCCTGTGACGATGAAGAAGCGGTCTTCCGCAAGGCGGGTAACCGTGAAGTCACATTCAATGCCGCCGCGTTTGTTGAGCGCCTGGGTGTAAACGATCGAGCCGATGGGCTGGTCAATTTCATTCGCGCAGACGGTGTTGAGGAAGTTCAGCGCACCGGCGCCGCGCACTTCAAATTTGTTGAATGATGTTTCATCGAAGAGACCAGCGTTCTCGCGGGTCATCAAATGTTCGTGACCGATGGCGCGCGACCAATTTTGGCGCGCCCAGCCTCGCGGTTCGTGACCATGAGTGGCAACTTCTTCGTATTTCTTAAACCAGTTCGGACGTTCCCAGCCCATTTTTTCGCCAAAGTAACAGCCAATGTCGCGCAAGCGGTAATAAGTGGGGGAGATGCGCACGTTACGCTTTGACAAACGTTCTTCGCCGGGGAAGTGAATGTCATAGTATTGCGTGTAGGTTTCAAAGGTGCGTGCTACTGTATAGTTGATGCTGTTGTAGTTCGGGCCAAAGCGGCGGACATCCAGACGCCACATATCCCATTCGGGACTGCCGTCGATGATCCATTCCGCCATGACCTTGCCGATGCCGCCTGCGCCAGCGAGTCCATGAGCGCAGAAGGCGCACGCCACCCAGAAACCTTTGACAGTGGTGGGGCCGAGCAGGAATTCGCCATCGGGTGTGAAGCCTTCGGGACCATTCAAGAGTTTGATGACTTCTGCATTTTCAATCGCAGGAACGCGTCGAATTGAATTTTCCATCAGAGGGGTAAAGCGTTCCCAGTCTGGAGGCAGTAATTGAAATTTGAAATCTTTGGGAATGCCGTTCATGCCAAATGTAGCGGGTTGACGTTCGTAACCGCCTGTGACCAATCCACCGACTTCTTCGCGCCAGTAGACCAATAGGTCAGGGTCGCGTAAATTGGGGAAACTGTGCGTAACGCCTTCGATGGGCTTGGTCATGATGTAAAGGTGCGCCATCGGGACAACGGGCAGATTTAATCCGACCATTTTTCCGACTTCGCGTCCCCACATACCTGAGGCGTTGACTACGATCTCAGTCTTGATCGTGCCTCTGCTGGTGACAACTTCGCTGACGCGGCCGTCTTTTAGATTGATGCCTTGAACATCTGTATCTGTGAAAATTTTTGCCCCGCGATTCTTTGCGCCTGCAGCGAGTGCATTTGTTAGCCCTGTCGGGTCAATGCTGCCATCATTGGGTGTATATGCTGCACCGAGCACGCCATCCATCGACATGAGCGGGAACATGTCATGTGCTTGCTTGGCTGAGACCAATTCCATTGGGACGCCGAATGAATTCGCCATGCCCACGAGACGTTTGGTTTCTTCCATGCGTTCCGCGGAACAGGCAAGGCGCAGACCGCCGACCTCACGCCATGAAGTATCCACGCCAGTTTCTGCTTTGAGTTTGCGATACAGGTCAGTGCTGTAGTGCATCATGCGTGTCAGGTTTGCGTCCGAGCGCATCTGACCGACCAATCCTGCCGAGTGCCAGGTTGAACCTGCTGTTAGCTCATGTCGTTCAAGAATAACGACATCTTTCCATCCCATAAGCGTGAGATGATACGCAATGCTTGCTCCACCTACACCGCCACCTATGATTACGACTTGCGCTTGCGTTGGAAATTCTGACATTGATGTTGCCTCCTTTTAAAATCTTTAACACAAAGGGCACGATGCTCACTAAGGAAAACCAACCCCTTTTTTGAATTAATTCCTTGTTCTTACTTTGTGTACTTGGTGTCCTTTGTGTTTATTTTTTCTTATTTCTGCCAAACCGAATCAGGTCGTGCCATTTCTGCCACGATATCAAATGTGGATATTGCACCAAGGGGGAATGCGTCTGGGTCGTTTTTGTCGATCACAACGAGTCTATGGTAATGGTTCTGGATCATGAGATCCGCAGCTTCTCGCAAGCTGGCGTTGATGTCAATTGTTAATGCTGGGTGCATTACATCACGTACGATTAATTTTTCCCCCGTGTTGTCTTCCTTTACAAATCGCAGCAGATCATGCCCGCTGACAACGCCGAGGATCTTTCCTTTTGCGTCCACTACTAAAACCGAGCGCCAGCCTGAAGATGTCATTGCGCGCGCGGCGGATGCAACAGGAGTCTTTCCGCGGCAGACGAGGATCGCATCCGACATGACATCTCCGACGGTGTCGCGTTTTGTTTTGATTTCATTTGCGATACTGGCGACAAAATCGGAGAGTGAGATGATACCGACAGGTTTTCCGTTATCTGTCACAAGAAAACGACTGACCCTTTTTTCGATGAAATGGTTTACTGCTTCAGCGAGGGGAATGTTTGCTTCAACAGAGTCAACTGGCTGCGTCATCAGATCCGCGGCAGTTAATTTTCGCATGGTCGTCAAACTTTCAGAATCTGATGAAAGCCATTCGCCCGCCATCAGATCAAAATCTGAAATAACCCCCATAATGCGTCCATCGCGGTCTGTGACGAACAAGGCGTGTACTTTGTTTTGGTTAAGCAGAACGGCAACTTGTCCTAAAGTAGCTGTTGGCTTGCAGGTCATCACACCGGGGTGCATTAGATCTTTTACAAGTTTGGTCATGGAAACTCCAATAGAAAAGACCCTAAAGGTTTGCCTGAAATGGGCAGGTTCGTTTTTATCAAAAACCTTTAGGGTCCGCTTTGTTGAAAGGAACAGTCAAATTATAATGAAAAATTCAAAAACTTGCAAATTCCTTCAAATTCTTATATAATCCGCCAAATGGGTAAACCCCTCATACCAGCTCAACGGCGTGAAAGAATTCAGGAATATCTGGCGATTCATCAAATTGTCCGCACGGGTGATTTGTGTAATTTGTTGGAAACATCTGAAGCCACGGTTCGGCGCGACCTTGAGTGGCTGGAGCAAAAGGGAGTTTTGGAGCGTACTCATGGCGGGGCGATCTTAAGTCAGCGCGTGATTTTTGAGCAGGCGTATCAACAGCGCGCACAGCATTATCCTGAAGAAAGAAAACGCATTGGTGAACTCGCCGCCTCTCTGATCGAAGAGGGTGATATTGTTTTTATTAACAGCGGTACGACAGCGACGCAGGTACTTCAACATATCAGGCGCGATTCGCGCATTACAGTTTTACGAATAATGTGAATGCTGGCATTGGAAATCGGCGACCCCGGGCTTTCTCTATTATTTGACCGGGGGCGAGTTCCAATCAAGATCCAACTCCCTGTCAGGCCGCTTCGCGCTGGACAATTTGAATCTGGTCTTTGCCAACAAGGTGATTCTTGGTGTGGACGGAATCTCATTAAAACACGGCTGCACCGTTCCAACCAATGCCGAGGCGGAAGTGGTGCGTCGTATGATCGATCGTACCAAAGGTCAAGTCATCATTGTGGCTGATCATAGCAAGTGGGGCGCTGTATCCAACTTCCCTGTGGCGAATATTGATGAAATAGACAAACTCGTTACCGACGAAGGGTTTGGCCTGTCGGCCGTTGAAGACTTAAAAGAAAAATCCATTGAAACACTGATTGCAAACAATCCGAATATAATTACATAAAACAAATCCCTCATAAAACAGGTGAACCTCATGAAAGATCAAGCACAGATCGTGATCATAGGCGGCGGCATTTATGGAGCCAATATTGCATATCATCTTGCAAAGTATGGACCCAAGGATGTTGTGATCTTGGAGAAGGGTGAAATTGCCAGCGGCGAGTCATCTCACGCGGCGGGACTTGTGACCCAGTTTGCCACGTCGCAGGCCATGTTGAAATTCCGTATGTATAGCACGGAGTTGTATAGCGAGTTGGGTTTGTTTGATCATGTCGGAAGTTTGCGTGTCGCGTCGAGCAAGGAACAACTCAAAGAGTTGGAAAGAAGCGTCAGCCGCGCAAAAGCATTGGGTTTGGAATGCGAAGTCATTTCTCCTGCTGAAGCTCTTAAGGTCATGCCGCAGATTTCACAGAAAGATCTGTACGGCGGTATTTATCTTCCGCGTGACGGTCAACTTGATCCGTATACCACTACAACATCCATGGCGCGTTTTGCAAAAGAACTCGGCGTGGAAATCTATACCAATACCCGCGTGACGGGAATTAAGCTTTCAGCGCAGGGAAATATTGAGCGAGTAGTAACAGATAAAGGCGAGATCCGATGCGAGATCGTCATTAACGCGGCTGGACTGTGGGCGCCGCGCATCGCCGCGATGGTGGGCATTAACATCCCAACGACTCCTGTAGATCATCAGCACATTGCGTTGAAGGCTGTACCCGGACACGAGTTCACACATGATACACCCTGTCTGCGCGACCCTGATAATTTGGTATATATGCGTCAGGAGCAGGGCGGACTTGTGATCGGCGGTTATGAGCCGACCCCAATCGCACGCTGGATCGATGGCGTGCCGTGGGAACATGGCATTCGACACTGCCATCAAATTTTGATCAATTTGAAATGCTGCTTGAAGGCGCGATCAAACGATTGCCATTTTTGGAGCAAGCGGGAATCATCACGCTCGTTTGCCACCCTGGCGCGTACACACCCGACTGTCAGCCCATGCTCGGACCGATGGCTGGTGTGCGCGGATTCTGGATGGCGGCAGGCATGTCATTGAATGGCTATGGCGGCGCAGGTGGTATGGGCAAGCTCATTGCCGAGTGGATCATTGATGGTGAAGCGCCGATGGATGTCTATTCCTATCGTGCCACACGTTTTGGAAATTATTATTCCGACCCTGTACGCGCATGGACCGAACGAAGAAAGTGTGAAATACTATTATCGTTTGCGCTCCCGCATGATGAGCATGAAAACGCGCTACCTCATCGAGTCGGCCCGTTCACTATCGTTTGCTGGACATGGCGCGGTATTCGGCGAAAAATTTGGCTGGGAGCGCGTGAATTATTTCCAGCCTGGCAAACCGTCACGCCGCATGGGTGAAGATCAACGCCAATGGGGCTGGAGCAAGCCGCCGTTCTTTGACCGCATGGGCGAAGAACACAAAGCCACTCGTGAAAAAGTTACTCTTTTTG